>BHEQ01000197.1 GCA_003864535.1 Gammaproteobacteria bacterium | reverse complement strand
ATATTAGGTGATGTTGATAATCTTATTTTTAATCAAACAGATAAAACACCATTAACACGTATCGAGATAGTTACGATGATGCTCCCGTATCTTGAAAAGCATCTTAAAAATGGTGGCAAGCTCAATCACATAACGCGGCATATGTTGGGTTTATTTCATGGTCAGCATGGAGGCAGATATTGGCGCAGAATATTAAGCGAAAATGCATGGAAACCTGATGCGACAATCAAAGTGATAACTCAAGCTTTACAGCAGATCACAATGTAGGGGCAAACCTATGTGTTTGCCCCATAAGATATATATGTATTTGCCCATAAGCTATTAATTTAAGCGGGCTAAAACATCTTTTAAAAGATCATAAAATTTCTCAACCGACTCAATATTAACGCGTTCATCAGGAGAATGCGCTCCTGTAATAGTTGGACCAAAACTCACCATTTGTAAATGTGGATAAATCTTGCCAATCAGGCCTGTTTCTAAGCCTGCATGAATTACCTTAATTTGCATATCTTGTTTATATTTATCGTGATAAGTTTGAGTAAGTACTTTTAGTGCCTTAGAATTTAAATCAGGATCCCAGCCAGGATATGGGTTAGATAATTTATAATTTATCCCAAAACTTGCATTTAAATTACATATATTTTGCACCAATAAGTTTACTTGATTAAGCCCTGCATCATTTAAAGAACGCACGAGAAGATTAATCTCTAAGTTATTTTCTAACTTATTATCCTCAATTTTAATTACGCCCATATTGCAGCTAGTTTCAACCACATCTATTTGATGGGAGCGACTAATAACACCATGGGGTAATATATTTAAGAGCATAAAAATTTGGATACTTTGCTCAAAGTTTAAGCTTGATTTGGGAGAAATAGAGCTTAATTCTAAGAGAGGTGAATTATCGACATCTAATAAGCGCTTTGTTAAGATATCTGTCCATTTTTGGATATGTTTAGAGATTTTATCCGCATCATCAAGTTTAACGGCAAAACAAACAAGTGCTTCACGCGTGAGCGCATTACGCAATGTTCCACCATTAAAAGAGACTAAACGGGTATGAATGTGCATAGATAAATCTGCCATAATCTCGGCTAATAAATCATTAGCATTGCCGCGTCCTGTATCAATATCTAAACCTGAATGCCCACCTTTTAGACCTGCTAAACTTAACTGAAAATACTTATATTGTGAATGCGGACACTGGAGCTCATTTTCAAAAGTAAGCTCTTTAGTTAAGATAATATCCGCGCCGCCAGCACAACCAATATAGCACGCCCCCCATTCTTCAGAATCTAGATTAATTAAATAATCCCCATTCATCCAATTAGCTTGTAAGCCGCGCACGCCACCCATACCAGCTTCTTCATCAACAGTTAATAAAATTTCTAAGGGGCCGTGCTTTGCATCTGGATCTTCTAAAATAGCTAAAGCTGCGGCGACTCCTATGCCATTATCTGCACCTAAAGTTGTGTCAAGTGCACAAACCCAACCATCTTTAATTTGCATTTGGATAGGATCTTTGGAGAAATCATGCGTGCTGCCAGCTTGTTTTTGGCAGACCATATCAATATGACCTTGGAGGATAACTTTTGGTGAGTTCTCATAAGATGTTGTTGCAGGTTTACTGATAAGAATATTGCCAATCTCATCAGTTTTAACACTTAGATTTAAAGAGCTATTTTGTGCTTTAACCCAATTAATATAATATTCACGCAGTGCATTTTCGTGCTTGGAAGCGCGAGGAATAGCATTCATTGCGCCAAATTGCCGCCAAAGTAAATTAGGTTTTAAGGTGTTGATCGACATAATTATCCTTTATAGAGTAAATCTAATATAAAAAGGTTGAAAAAAGGTTGAAAAAAGAATGGAAAATAATTGAAAAATAAATGAACATTATAAGTTAAATTGCTAAGCCAATATTTTCTTTATTTAGGTAAAATAGATTATTGAAATTTATTTAATTATACTATTGTAAGTCAATTTTTATTGACAACTCAAAGGATCAAAAATGTATACGCGTATCATGCTGTTTTTATTTGGTATTACTTTTAGTGGAGCAAATATACACGCTCAAATTGTTTCTGCAAATATTGATGAGCTCATGAAACCCTCAACAGATTTTAAAATAAATATGCTGATTGAACGTTTTTATCAATTACAAAGCAAAAGTGTTGCACAAGGTGATTTGAGCGAATTCCAAGCACGCTGTATCGCTGCAGGCTCGGTTAATATTATCCGTGATGATACTTCAGATTTTCTAGAGATTAGCGAGCATGCTCAGCGTGGATATTCTCTTTCTGAATTAGCCCAAGAAAAAATTGAGCGTATAATTAATAAACATGCACATATGTTGCAATTAATAACAGCAAGTTGTATTGATTATGATAAAAGAAAATTAGATAAATCTCCAGATAAAGACTCAAATACAAATTCAGACATAAATTCAGATATAAATTCAAATCAAGATATAATACCTTGATTTAATATGTATATTTTAAAAAATAAATTATATTAAACTATTAAGCATTGCACGGAGATTTTATGACACACACATCTATCAAACAAATTTTTTCTACAGCAAAGACAACTAAAGCAAATATTAATCAACAAGTAACTGTAAAAGCTTGGGTGCGGACGCGGCGCGATTCTAAAGCAGGCATTTCTTTTATTGCCTTACACGACGGCTCTTGTTTTGATACAATTCAAGCAGTTATCCCGAATACTTTAAGTAATTATGCAACTGAGGTTTTACATTTAAGTGCGGGCTGCGCTGTTGCTATTACTGGCGAGCTTATTGCATCACAAGGAACACAAGCAGTTGAAATACAAGCAACTAATGTACATGTTTATGGCTTTGTCGATGAGCCTGAAACATATCCTATCCAGCCTAAAGCACATAGTTTAGAGTATTTACGCACAGTTGGGCATTTGCGCCCACGTACGAATGTTATCGGCGCGGTAACACGCATGCGCAACTGCTTAGCCCAAGCGGTGCATCGGTTTATGCATATGCGCGGCTTTATGTGGATTCATACCCCGATCATCACGGGGAGCGATTGTGAGGGAGCGGGGGAGATGTTTCGTATTTCAACGCTTGATTTACAAAATATCCCTAAAACACCTCAAGGAGAGATTGATTTTTCTAAAGATTTTTTCGGTAAAGAGACATTTTTAACGGTATCAGGTCAATTAAATCTTGAAGCATATTGTTTGGCATTATCTAAAGTTTATACATTTGGACCAACATTTCGCGCCGAGAATTCTAATACTTCACGCCATTTATGTGAATTTTGGATGATCGAGCCTGAAATCGCCTTTGCTGATTTATTAGAAAATGCAGCTCTTGCTGAGGCGATGCTTAAATATGTTTTTAAAGCAGCACTTGATGAATGCGCTGATGATCTTGCTTTTTTTAATGAACGCATTGATAAAACTTGTATAAGTAGATTAGAAAATCTAATTACTAAACCTTTTGTACTTATGGATTATGCTGAAGGAATCAAAATATTAGAAAATTCCAAACAAAATTTTGAGTATAAGGTTGCATGGGGGACAGATTTGCAATCTGAACATGAACATTACTTAGCCGAACAACATGTTGGCGGTCCAATTGTACTCATGAATTATCCTAAAGATATCAAAAGTTTTTACATGCGCTTAAATGATGATGGAAAAACTGTTGCAGCAATGGATGTTTTAGCCCCAGGAATTGGTGAAATCATAGGTGGATCACAACGTGAAGAGCGTTTAGATGTACTTGATGCAAGATTAACTCAAATGAATATTGATCCAGCATCTTATGGTTGGTATCGCGATTTACGCCGCTACGGCACCGTGCCTCATGCAGGTTTCGGGCTAGGATTTGAGCGTTTAGTGAGCTATGTTAC
>BHEQ01000196.1 GCA_003864535.1 Gammaproteobacteria bacterium | reverse complement strand
AAACATGCCCAACCACAAATTTAATGCCATCTGCAATTACTTTATTTGCCACGGTAACCGCTTGTTTTGGTTCGCAAGCATCATCTAAAACAATCCCTTCTAATAGCTTGCCATTCACGCCACCTTTTTCATTAATAAGCTTGATTGCCATATTTGTCCCCATGCGCACAAGGTCACCATATTGGGCAACAGGACCTGTAGTTGGACCTGCTAAGGCAATTTTTATAGTATCTGCATTTGCAATATTTGCAGATAAAACTAGGGTTAACGCAATAATTGATTTTTTAAACATAAATCCTCCTGATAAAATATCTAAATTAATATTTTAAGTTTTAAAAAGTAGTTAAGTAAATAATTGATGGGTTTAAATTAAATTTTCGACACTAGAATAATCTCTAGATTCTTATTTTTATCAGTTTTTGATAAAATAATCAAATAAATATTGCTTAAGTCTATATTTTGCACTGTTTTTTATATCATTAAAACAAACTTCACATATTCTAAACTCTATCAACTCCTTTAAATAGCCTCTCCCCAAGCCCACCACTTTAATTTATGCATTAAAAAACCCAAGTTGCCTTGGGTTTTTGGTGTACTTAAAAAATTAAGTTTTACTTAGAAATCGTGACGGACACCCATGTTGAAACGGTTAGTTTTATCACTTTCAGGACGTTGGTTAATACCGCCATTAACCCTAAGGGTATATGTTGTTTTTTGGTTTTCATACTCAGCCCATACGCGAGTGCGCTGGGATAATTTATGCTCTAGACCAATCGCCCAATTTGTAATGTTTGTTTCATTAGTAAAGCCAGCAACATTAGTTGCAAACTTACCCTTAGCTTTACCTACTAAGGCACGTACAGAGGTCATTTCTTGATTAAACTTAAATTGACCACCAATATCCCAACCATTTGCTTTAACATCTAGCGGAAAGTCAAGACCCATCATGTCAGAAGTACTCTTACCGTCTGTATAACCAACACCAGCAGAGAACATATCGTTTTCAAAACCAACATTAGCTGAATATACTTTAGCATCAGTACTCATAGGACCAGCAGTACGATCACCGACACGTTGAGCATCTAAATAACCTATTGCTGCGGTAAGACCAAAATCAGACTTGTATTGTGCATTAACTGTAAATGCATCAACGCTTGTATTTGCATCGCCTAAATTAGCTGGTTCACCGTTAGGTGCATCAATAATTAATGCAGTATTAAAGCTAAATCCGCTCCAGGTAGGAGATACATAAGCAACAGCATTACCGACACGAGAGGCTAAGCCTCTAGCATCTGTATCGCCATTACCATTAGTATCAATAATACCACCTGTTAAAACAAACGATGTCGCAAGAGCACCTGCGAATACTGAAACTTCATTAAATGTATCTGCAGTTGCAAATACTACTGTTGAATGGAAAGGATTATCTTGACGACCTACAGCAAATGTACCAACTGTATCAGATTGTAAGCCAATATATGCTAAACGATTAGAAAAGCCGCCACCATTATTACCAAGATGACCTTCCATACCATCAAAGGCAAATTCAGCTAGGAAGATAGCTTTAAAGCCATTACCTAAATCTTCGCCGCCTTTTATGCCGATACGTGAACCTGTATCAACTAAATCTGCGCCTTTTTTTTCCTCACCTTGAACCCATTGGTTACCCACAATTTCATAGTTATTATGGTTTTTAGCATAATTCATACCAAAACGTAATGAACCATAAAGTACGGTTTCAGCTTGTGCTGCGCTTAGACCTAATGCTGCTGTTAAAGCAACTGCAAAAATTGTTTTTTTCATAATAGAAATCCTATTGAGTTAGTGAATGAATCATTATTGGAGAAATCAGAAGAACTACCTGTTCATCAATGGGTGCTAAGATAATACGCTTTTATCTTTTTTGCAAACTTTATTTTCAAAAAAGATACATTTTTTTAGTTTGTATCAAAATTGCAACTAATTTATTTAGCGAGTGGCACCGCCTTACTCTGCGCGCGGATCCCGCAGAAGCAGCTTTAAAACTGCATCTTTTGGCTTTACATTCTTATAAATAACATCATACGTTTGCTCGACAATTGGCAATTCTATTTTGTATTGATGCGCCAATCTTAAGATTTCTATTGCGGTACTCGCCCCTTCAACCACTTGCCCAATACTCTGCTGCGCTTGCTTTGGATCATCCCCACGTCCAAGTGCTATACCAAAGCGGCGATTGCGCGATTGGTCATCTGTTGCGGTTAATAATAAATCCCCCAAACCCGTCAAACCCATGAAAGTTTCTGGCCTACCACCAACAGCAATACCTAAACGCTGCATTTCAGCAAGGCCGCGTGTAATGAGCGCTGCGCGTGCATTCGCACCAAAACCTAGTCCGTCGGTAATGCCTGCGGCAATTGCTATAACATTTTTATACGCACAGCCTAATTCAACCCCAATCACATCGGTATTAGTATAAATACGCATACAATTATGATGAAACAACGGCATGAAAAAATCTGCGGTATTAAGCGTACTTGAGGCAATACAAACAGCGGTGGGTAAATTAATCGCAACTTCTTTAGCGAAACTAGGTCCGGATAAAATTGCCTGTGAAATCCCTTTAAAATGCTGCTCAATCACATCATGCAAGAACCTGCCCGTGCCATGTTCCAAACCTTTTGTTGCATATAAAATAGGCACAGGTTCTTTATTTTCATCTTGCAGTGTCTGCTTGATCAAAAGTAAAGTTTGCTCAAATGCTTTGGATGGAACTGCAAGCAAAATTGCATCAGCATTATGCAAAGCCTCGCTAAGATTGGGCGTTGGATATAAATTATCTGGAAAAATAATATCAGGCAGATATTGCCTATTTTGTTTAGCCGCCTGCATCGCCAAAACATGTTCAAGCCTATGCCCCCATAAGGCAATGTGAGGCACTATGTTATTCTCTAGGCGTGCTTTTGCAGCATGAATAGCTAATGCGCTCCCCCAAGAACCCGCGCCAATGACGCTAAGTTTTTTTATTGATTTATCTTTATTGATCATATGCAATCCATATCCTTAGCTTATTTAAAGCAACTTAAATATCAATTTATTAGCAAGGGTTTGCCCATTACTCAACCAAATTAAACCCTCAGAACTTGGGGCTTGATGATGATGTGCATCAACCACATGCGATACCGGCTCAAAACAAAAGAAATCTTCATTTTCAGGCGCATAAATCACGGCATACTCCCATTTTGCGCTGTTTTCAATCTGTAAACCACATTTAAGCTCAGGCCATGTAATCCTTGCGCTGCCATCCCATTTTTGAAATTGATGATCGGTAAAAACAGCGGGTAATTTTTTAGGTGCGGCACACGCTCTAAAATCCCAATCTGGGTGAAGAGCAACTGCTTCTGCTTTATGCGGCAATGTTTGGGCATCTTCAGGATAGACCTCACTCATATTCGCCAGCAGAAGCGTTTCTGGAGTGCGCGTAAAAAATGGATGAATCCCCATGCCATACGGCAGTGCTTTATCCCCTAAATGAGTTATTGCCATGCGTATTTCAAGCTGATTTTCGATCAATGCATAATCAACAGTGGCAGTATAATTAAACGGAGCTAAGTCTGATGAATCCAAGCCAAAACTTGCTTGCGTTGTTGATTGCGATAAGATATCCCACGTAGATAACCAGCCATCACCATGTAAAGGATAAGGATCTTCAACATTTGGTGGCAGCGGATAAAACACGCCTTCAACCGTGATACCGCCTTGCCCAATGCGATTACTCCATGGCATTAATAGATAACAAGCAAGCTGATTTGGATGTGTAATAATTTCTGGTGCTTGGCGCATTAAATCAACTTTAACACCCTCAATATCTGCCTGCATAAATGCAAGCCCAGCTCCAAGCTCTGGAATAATCC
>BHEQ01000195.1 GCA_003864535.1 Gammaproteobacteria bacterium | reverse complement strand
AACTTTAACCTCCGTTGCGCTAGTTTTTGCAATATTTAATCTTAATCCTGCTCCATTTTGTATGCTCGATGAGGTTGATGCACCTTTAGATGAGGCAAATGTCGGGCGTTATGGCGCTTTGCTCAAACAAATGAGTGCAACTGTCCAATTTATTTTTATTACCCATAATAAAGGGGCGATGGCAGTTGCGGATCATTTAATCGGCGTAACTATGAGCGAACCTGGGGTTTCGCGCCTAGTGTCGGTCGATATGGAAGCTGCATTGGCGTTTATTGAGTGATTATGGGTAAGTTTAGCTTACCTTTTGTATATTTTTATTATTAAGCCAAGCTACATCAATCCTGATGCGAATGTAGTACTTATCTCTATTACTGAAGCCAAAAATTAGCCCAATCATAATAATTGGGCTAATTAAATAATAATTAAAGAATAAACAAAAATAACAACTTAGTTCTTATCTTGATCTACTAATTTATTTTTAGAAATCCATGGCATCATTGCGCGTAATTGATTACCAACAATCTCGATTGGATGTTGGGCATTTAAACGGCGCCGCGCGGTCATTGATGGGTAATTAGTCTTACCTTCTAAAATAAACATTTTTGCATATTCGCCAGATTGAATGCGCTCAAGTGCTTTTTTCATAGCTTTTTTAGTATCTGAAGTTACAACTTCAGGACCTGTTACATATTCGCCATATTCTGCGTTATTTGAGATTGAATAATTCATGTTAGCGATTCCGCCTTCATACATTAAATCAACAATTAATTTTAACTCATGTAAGCACTCAAAATATGCCATTTCAGGCGCGTAACCAGCTTCAACTAGAGTTTCAAAGCCAGCTTTTACAAGCTCAACTGCGCCGCCACATAAAACTGCTTGCTCACCAAAAAGATCAGTTTCAGTCTCTTCACGGAAATTAGTTTCAATAACGCCGCCTTTAGTGCCGCCATTAGCAGCAGCGTATGATAGCGCGATATCTTTAGCTTTACCTGATTGATCTTGATGCACTGCAATTAAAGTTGGAACACCGCCACCTTTTAAATACTCTGAACGCACAGTATGCCCAGGGCCTTTAGGTGCAATCATGATTACATCAAGGTCTTTACGTGGTGTGATTTGGTTATAGTGAATATTAAAACCATGTGCAAAAGCTAAAACAGCCCCTTGCTTAAGATTAGCTTCAATCTCGCCATAATAAACATCAGGCTGAGATTCATCAGGTAATAAAATCATGACTAAATCAGCTTGTTTAGTGGCATCAGCAACACTCATAACCGTGTGCCCAGCTGCATTAGCTTTTGCCCAAGATGCTCCAGATTGACGTAAGCCAACAATTACTTTAACGCCTGATTCTTTTAGGTTTTGTGCATGTGCATGTCCTTGTGAGCCATACCCAATAATCGCAACAGTTTGACCTTTGATGATCGAGAGATCCGCGTCTTTATCATAATAAACTTTCATTCTATTTCCTTGAGATTTAAATTTAAGTTGGGTGTAAATTAGTTTGATGTAAATTTGTTTTAATTTATAAGGGCGCATCTGCCCTTAAAGTTAAAGTTAAATTTTTGTTAATGCATTATACATGTTTTAAAGTGTAAGTCCTTTAGGTCCACGCACTAAACCAATTGAGCCTGAACGCACTATTTCAATCACACCTAAAGATGCTACCGCATTTAGAAAACCATCTAATTTGCTGCATGCACCTGTCATTTCAATCGTATAGCTTGTATCTGTTACATCAAGTAAACGCCCTCTAAACATATCATTTAAACGATAAAGTTCGGCGCGGGATGTTTCTGAGTGCGCTTTTATTTTCAATAACATAAGTTCGCGCTCAATATGCGCTCCTTCAGTGAGATCAACAAGCTTGATCACATCAATTAATTTATTAAGCTGCTTTACAATTTGTTCAATCACAGATTGA
The DNA here is from genome assembly GCA_003864535.1 of Gammaproteobacteria bacterium. Lineage (GTDB taxonomy): Bacteria > Pseudomonadota > Gammaproteobacteria > Cardiobacteriales > Wohlfahrtiimonadaceae > BHEQ01. Next base: position 1,968 of record BHEQ01000195.1, on the reverse strand, counting down.
TTAGCGATAGTTACCAAAGTTAAGCGCGAGACGCTCGCATCATCAGTTGGAGCAACTGAGAGGCTTTCAATATTATACCCCCGAGCTGAGAAAAGATTAACCACGCGTGAAAGTGCGCCAGACTCATTTTCTAAAAGCATAGAAATAATATGTCGAACTTCTTGCTGATTATTATTAAGTAGTGTCATGATATTATTCCTCTTAAACTTGTTTTAAGCCATCAGTTAATGTATTTTCCATTTTATCCCGCCCAGCTAGAATCATCTCATGATGCCCTTTGCCAGCTGGAATCATCGGATATACGTTCTCGGTTGGATCGGTAATAAAATCTAAGAAAATAGTTTTATCTTTCTGAGCAAAAGCCTCGCGTAATGCAGGTTCTACGTCGCTAGGATTAGTTATTTTTAAACCTGAATGTCCGTAAGCTTCAGCTAGTTTTACAAAATCAGGCAGAGATTCAAAATAACTCATGGAGTAGCGTTTTTGAAAGAAAAACTCTTGCCATTGACGCACCATTCCTAAATATCCATTATTTAAGTTGATAATTTTTACAGGGGTAGAGTATTGCTTAATCGTACTAAGTTCTTGAAGCATCATTTGGATTGAGCCATCACCAGTAATACAGGCAACATCCGCAGAAGGATGAGCAAGTTTTACGCCCATAGCTGCAGGCAGCCCAAAGCCCATCGTTCCAAGCCCGCCTGAATTTATCCATTGTCTTGGGCTATCAAAGCCATAATATTGCGCCGCCCACATTTGATGTTGACCAACATCTGAGGTGATAAACGCTTGTCCTTTTGTTACCTCAAAAAGTTTCTCAACCACAAATTGCGGTTTGATGATTGTATCTGAAGGCTCATATGCTAAAGAGTGCATTTTGCGCCATTCATCAATACTTGCCCACCAAGCTTTAAGTGCTTTAGGCTCTATTTTATCATGAGCTTCTTCATGTAATTCAATAAGATGCTCAAGAACTTCTTTTACATCGCCAACAACAGGCACGGCAACAGGGACATTCTTAGCAATAGTTGATGGATCAATATCGATATGAATTATTTTTGCATAAGGGCAAAACTCTTCAATCTTACCAGTGATTCTATCGTCAAAACGTGCTCCTATCGCAACTAGGACATCACATTCATGCATTGCCATATTCGCTTCATACGTGCCGTGCATTCCAAGCATTCCCAAAAATTGCTTATCGGAGGCAGGATATGCACCAAGCCCCATTAAAGTGCTCGTGATTGGTGCGCCAATGGCTTTCACAAAATGGATTAACTCTTTACTTGCATTTGCAATTACCGCGCCGCCACCTGAATAAAACATCGGGCGTTTTGCTTGCATTAACAGCTCGTAGGCTTTTTTAATTTGTCCAGTATGTCCTTTTACGGTTGGATTATACGAGCGGATTTTAATTTTTTTAGGGTAAGTATAATGAGTTTTTGCAACCGCAACATCTTTGGGGATATCAATTAAGACAGGGCCTGGTCTACCTGTTGTGGCTAAATGAAATGCTTTTTTAATGGTCACAGCTAGATCTTTTACATCTTTAACCAAAAAGTTATGTTTAACACACGGACGGGTAATACCTACAGCATCAACCTCTTGAAAGGCATCATTACCAATTAAAGGGCTTGCAACCTGTCCTGAGAATACTATCATCGGGATAGAATCCATATGCGCGGTCGCAATTCCCGTAACTGCATTAGTAAGCCCAGGTCCTGAAGTTACCAGAACTACGCCAGGTTTGCCAGATGAGCGTGCATAGCCATCTGCCGCGTGAGTTGCTGCTTGCTCATGCCTGACTAATATGTGTTTAATCGTATCTTGCATATGAATTGCATCATATAAAGGCAGTACCGCACCGCCTGGATAGCCAAATAAATATTCTACATTTTCATCTACTAAAGCTTTTATAATAATTTCCGCACCTGAATATTCCACTGTGTATTTCCTTATGTTATGACG
>BHEQ01000194.1 GCA_003864535.1 Gammaproteobacteria bacterium | reverse complement strand
GGTTATAGTTAAATGGAGTATTTAAAGTCATCATTATTGAATATGTAGTCTATAAAAATAAATATGTTAAAACTGCTGAGTAGTTACAAAAAATCAATAAAAAACGCCAGTTTAGATTAAAACTGACGTAAATTTTTTAGTTATTATAAATTATTTCTTTTTAGCTTTTGGCGCAACTTTTGGTGCACTAACTGCTTCTTTAGCTTTTGGAGCACTAACCGCTGCTTTAGCTGCTACTAAATTAACTGCTTCTTTTAAGCCTTTACCTGCTTTAAAAGCTGGAACTTTAGATGCTTTAATTTGGATTTCAGCTTTAGTACGTGGATCACGACCTTTACGCGCAGCACGATGACGTACAGAGAATGTACCAAAACCAATTAATGTAACTGGCTCACCCTTAACAAGAGTTTCTTTTACTGAGAGCATAACAGCTTCAACTGCTTTAGCTGCTGCAACTTTAGTAATGTCAGCTTTTACTGCAACTTCTGCGACTAATTCTGTCTTATTCATAATTATTACCTGCCTTAAAAAAATTACGTTAATTATAAGTACCATCTAGATGGCATGTTAAGCCATTTACTCAACAAACCTGTTTAGTACAGGGCTTTATACGATCCTTGATCTATTTAGTCAAGTAAAAATCACCTCAATCGCATTCAAATAGGTGTGCTTACGTTAAGTTGAGGATGATTAATTGGAATAAATTTGTTTGAATTATTTTTTAAATCAATATGTTGAGTTAAACTATTTTCCAAAACCTCATCAATTGAAGCAACTAAAATAATTAACAGTTGTTCACATACCTCAGGCGGTAAATCAACCAAATCTTTGGCATTTTCAGCAGGGATTAATACGGTTTTAATCCCACCTCTAACCGCGGCAAGAAGTTTCTCTTTTAAACCACCGATGGCAAGAACTCGACCACGTAAAGTAACCTCGCCTGTCATCGCAATATCAGCTTTAACAGGATTACCCGTAAGTGCCGATATAATTGCAGTTGTAATTGCAATCCCCGCACTTGGTCCATCTTTAGGAACAGCTCCCTCTGGCGCATGCACGTGTAAATCCCATTTTTCATGAAAATCATACGGCAAGCCCAATGCCTCTGAGCGCACACGCACCACCGTCATAGCGGTACGCATAGACTCTTTCATGACATCCCCTAAAGATCCAGTACAGATCAAACCGCCTTTACCTGGGACAATTTCAACTTCAATACCTAAAAGCTCGCCGCCAACTTGAGTCCAGGCTAAACCATTCACATAACCAATCTGAGCTTTATGATCTGATTCTCCGAATTTAAAATGTGCCGGTCCTAAAAATTTTGCCAGCAGCTTTGCATTGATAGAGATAGATTTTTGCGTCGTGTCTTCAAGCAAGCTTTTGACAACCTTGCGAGATAAAGTGGCAAACACTCTCTCTAAATTACGCACACCAGACTCACGCGTATAATTACGAATTACCGCTAAAACCTGTGGATCGGTTATTTTAAATTCTTTTTTAAGAAGCCCATTTTCACTTAATTGTTTTGGAATTAAAAATCTCTTGGCAATATCTAATTTTTCAAGCTCGGTATAGCCTGAAAGATGGATTATCTCCATACGATCACGCAGCGGTCCTGGAATGTTCATGGTATTAGCGGTGGTGATAAACATAACTTCAGATAAGTCTAAATCCACATCCATATAATGATCATTAAACATTGTGTTTTGCTCAACATCAAGCACTTCAAGTAAGGCACTAGCTGGATCACCGCGATTATCCATACCCATTTTATCAATCTCATCTAATAAGATAAGTGGATTTTTAGTTTTTAATTTACTTAAAGCATTGACTATCCGCCCAGGCATCGCTCCGATATAAGTACGCCTATGCCCGCGTATTTCAGATTCATCGCGGACACCGCCTAAACTAATCCGTGCAAATTCACGCCCTGTACTTGCAGCAATAGAGCGTGCTAGCGTTGTTTTACCAACTCCAGGAGGTCCTACAAAGCAGATAATAGGTGCTTTAAGCGTGGGCGTGCGTTTAAGTACGGCAAGATAATCTAAAATACGCTCTTTGACTTTTTCAAGCCCAAAATGGTCTTGGTCGAGCCTTTTTTTAGAAAAAGCAAGATCATGCTTTAAAGGCATACTTGCTATCCACGGCATTTTTAGAAGCCAGTCTATATAATTACGAATTACCGCACCTTCAGAAGATGATACAGGCATTGTCTTAAGTTTTTTCCATTCCGCAAGTGCCTTTGCTTCTATTTTTTCTGGCATTTTCGCGGCAAGTATAGATTCTCTTAATAGCTCTATTTCAGAGAAATTAGTTCCATTTAATTCATCAAGCTCTTTATGAATAGCTTTAATTTGCTCATTAAGAGTATATTCACGGTGATTTTTATCCATTTGCTCTTTAACCCTGTTACGGATTTTTCGCTCAAGCTCAAGATTGTCAATTTGTGCTTCAACTAATGTAATCGCCATCATCGCTTGCTCCTCTAAAGGGAGTATCTCAAGGAGATTTTGCTTCGCACTAAGTGGCGCGCTAATATGTGAGGCAACTACAGAAATTAAGCGTTCTAAATTATCAATATTTAATAAGCTATGCCGAATCTCTTCACTAAAATTTTTATCATTACTCGAAAAAAGATCTCTCAGCGCAGAATGCAGAGCATTTTTATAGCCAATAAAATTGTGCGGCAATAACCCATCTTTCTCAGACTCGAGTAACTTATAAGTTCCTGTACACATTCCTTTTAGCTCACTATCTGAAGTATCTACATTAATATTGCTAATTAAAACTCGCTGTATACTCTCGGTAAGGATTTTATAATTACCATCTTCATGCCTAGTTTTTTGAGTAATTCTTGCAAGCGTTCCAATATTATACAATGTGTCCGCATTATTCTCGTCTATCTCTATAGAGCGTTGTGTTACCAAAATGACATAGCCCTCTGTATGTTCAGAAAACGCAAGAGCTGCCAGCGATTGTCCGCGTGCCACAAATAAAGGTGTGGTCATATTTGGGAAAACAATAATATCGCGCAGAGGTAAAATTGGGAGCCGTCTCGGTAAGCTTGTGGGGATTGTAAGGATATTCATAGTCTAACTCCAATGTAATAATGCATATTTGTTAAAGATAGTAGGGGCAACTTTAACTTTTTAAAGGGTATGCCTAAAATGGGGTTGATAAAATATGACCCGTAAAATTAAAAACGCATCAACCAACTTTCAAGCTGCCAATCAATACGCGTCTGCGTCATTAGTCTTTGATTGATAACTAATAGATCCTGATATTGATTGCTTAATAATAATAAAGAATGTCGCTGATGAAGGTGTAATAATTGGCTTCTATACGAATCATGACGCACGCCTGCATTTGAATCAAGCTTTAAACTTAAGGCATCTCTAAGCCATGAGCATAATAAATCTATACTCAAATGCGCTTCTTTCGCTAGATTATCTGCCGCAACTGAAATATTAGTCGCATCTTCTAATGCTTTAATAAAATATCCCATCAAATTATGTTGTAAGGTTAATCTGCCCTCATCCTGCCATTTAAGCGCAAGAAGAGGCGCTAAATGAGTTAGCTGTAACGATTCTTGCGCAGTTTTTAAATCAAAAGTTGTGGAGAATTTTTCTAAAAAAGAGACACCATCGTTAAGTTTGGGCGGATTAATATTAAAATGCTGGGCGCGGCTACGAATCGTAATCGCAAGCTGTTGTGGCTGATTGGTTATTAAAAATATCAAACCATTACTTGGCGGCTCTTCCAAGGTTTTTAATAAGCTATTACTCGCATTTATATTCATCAAATGCGCATTATTTATTAGTATAATTTTTTGTTTATTTTGTGCTGTTAGTTGAAAAAAATCATTAGCCAATCGGATTTGATCAACTTTAATTGGCTTATTAAGCTCTTGTGAGTCAATCTCTAAATAA
>BHEQ01000193.1 GCA_003864535.1 Gammaproteobacteria bacterium | reverse complement strand
ACTCAGAAAAAAGCAACTAATAGATGTGCCCATAAGCCTTAAAAAAATTGAATTTATAGAAGCTATAAAAGTTATATAAGTATTTATGATTATTTTTTATTTTTATTCTCCCAATTTCGGGTATTTTAAAGGAGTTACACCATGGAAGCATTAGGAATGATCGAAACCAAAGGTCTTGTTGCGTTAATTGAAGCATCAGATGCAATGGTTAAAGCTGCTCGCGTTAAATTAGTTGGCGTTAAACAAATTGGAGGTGGCTTAGTTACCGCTATGGTTCGTGGTGATGTTGCTGCATGTAAAGCTGCGGTTGATGCAGGAGCAGCAGCTGCGCAACGTGTTGGTGAGCTTGTATCTGTGCATGTTATCCCACGTCCTCATTCTGATTTGGAAGAATTATTTCCAATCAAAATGGAAAAAGGATTTAACGATTAAAATTAAAGCTTGTAGGGAGCATAACTGTTCCCTACAAAACAAATTAAAACCAAAGGTTATTTATGAAATTGGCAATTGTTTTGGGTCAAGTTGTGGCAACAGTTAAGCATCATAGTCTCACACAAGAGCGCCTATTGGTGATTGATTTTATTGATGAATATGGAAAGAGACTCAATACCACCGCTGTAGCAACAGATACACTAGGTGCAGGAGTTGATGAGATTGTACTTGTTGTTCAAGGAAGTTCTGCGCGAGCCTCCTTAACTCAAAATGCACCTGTTGATATGAGCGTGGTTGGGATTGTAGATGAGGTTGTGATTAATCATAAGGTTACTTTTCACAAGTAATGAGAATGAGTAAGAATTAAAATATCAAATATTAAATATCACAAGTTACTTATCAGCTTGTAAAATCAGATAAATTAAGAATTAATTATAAATATTTACCCTGAGAGGGCATTTAAATATTTATGGTAAATATATTACTGGGGACTTCTATAAATTAGATTTTTCAAGGTTTGCGATTTTATTAAAATTGCGTAACGCAGAAAAAGCACACATAGATGTGCCCTACTAAATGTATTACTAAATATATTACTAAATCAATTATATATTTCAATATTTCAATTACTGATTACATACTAGGAGTCTTTTATGAGTACGAGCCAACATGATATAGATGCAATTGTCCAAGCCGTTTTGTCGTCCATGACTAAAAAATCTGAAACCAGCTCACAAAGCGGTAAAATTGCTTCTGGAGTATTTGTAAGCTTAGATGATGCCGTAGCTGAAGCGCATAAAGCCCAAAAATCACTCCGCAGCTTAAGTATGCGCAAGAAAATTATCGAAGCTATGCGTGCTGCTGGCGTTAAACATGCGCAAGAATTGGCGCAAATGGCGGTTATTGAGACAGGTATGGGGAGAGTGGATGATAAAACTGCGAAAAACATCTCGCAAGCACTCAATACTCCAGGAGTTGAATGCTTACATGCACAAGTTTTAACAGGCGATAGTGGCTTAACATTGATTGAAAATGCGGCGTGGGGCGTGATTGCATCAGTCACCCCTTCAACTAATCCTGCAGCTACAGTGATCAACAATGCAATTAGCATGATTGCAGCTGGCAGCGCGGTGGTATTTGCGCCACATCCTGCCGCTAAACGCGTCTCTCAAAAAACAATTTCATATTTAAATGAGGCAATTGTAGCCGCAGGTGGTCCTGATAATCTACTTACCACAACTGCTGAGCCTACAATTGAAACAGCGCAGGCTTTATTTAAATATCCTGGGATTAATTTATTAGTAGTTACAGGTGGTGAGGCGGTTGTAAACGCCGCACGTAAAGTAACCGATAAGCGTTTAATTGCCGCAGGAGAAGGTAATCCACCTGTTGTTGTTGATGAAACCGCAGATATAAGCAAAGCTGCACGCAGTATTGCTTGGGGCGCATCTTTTGATAATAATATGATCTGTGCGGATGAGAAAGAATTAATCGTGGTTGATCGTGTTTGCGATAGTCTTAAAGTTGAAATGCTTAAGCATAAAGTTGTTGAATTAAATTATCAACAATCTGAAATTCTAAAAGAAATTATCGTAAAAGATATACAGCCATGTGGAAAAGCTACTGTAAGTCGTGACTGGGTTGGGCGTGATGCGAGCAAAATAGCCGCTGCGTGCGGTTTAATCGTTCCTGATGATACGCGCTTATTAATCACGGAAACTGATGCTGATCATCCCTTTGCCGTAACAGAATTAATGATGCCAGTCTTGCCAATTATTCGAGCCTCAAATGTTGATAAAGCTATTGATTTAGCAATCAAGTTAGAGGGGAATTGCCGCCATACCGCAGGTATGCACTCGCGTAATTTAGATGCACTAGATCGCATGGCAAATGAAATCAATACCAGTGTTTTTGTTAAAAATGGTCCGCATTTAGCAGGTTTAGGCTTCGGTGGAGAGGGCTGGACGAGCATGACAATCTCAACTCCGACGGGTGAAGGTGTGACTAATGCAAGTAGCTTTGTGCGCTTGCGTCGCTGCGTATTAGTGGATCATTTTAGAATTGTTTGATAATTTTTATAGATAGAGTATTTTATGGATAAACAACTTATAGCGCTTGAAAAAGATTTAGCGCTCGCAGCCAAATTGGCAGCTTTAGCTGCCAAAGGTGAGATTAAACTAAACGCTACACGCGATAATAAGAGCAATAGTGATTTAAAAATGGGAATTGATCTTGGTACAAGTAATATTGTAACTTTGATTTTAGATGAAAAAAATAAACCCCTTGCGTGTCGCATGACAGAAGCTGATGTAGTGCGTGATGGGATTGTTTGGGACTTTTTTGGTGCAGTTAAGATTGTCCGTGAGCATATTGCAAGCCTTACCCAAGAATTAGGCTGCATTCCAAGTGCTGCGATTACCTCTTTTCCACCAGGAACTGAGGCGCGTATCTCTGCTAATGTGCTTGACGCAGCTGGTATTAAAGTATCTGCGGTAATTGATGAGCCTTCAGCTGTGGCGCATTTACTGAAATTAAATCATGCAGGAATTGTTGATATTGGTGGCGGCACAACAGGTGTTGCGATTATTATTGATGGCAAGGTTGTATATTCAGCTGATGAGCCTACTGGTGGGCATCATGTCTCTTTAACCATTGCAGGTAATCAAAAAATTGAGCTTGCTGATGCAGAGCGTTTAAAAAAAGAAGATCAAACACTTATCTGGCCGATTGTACGCCCCGTTTTTGAAAAAATGGCAGATATTGTAGGACGGATGATCAAAGACCAGAAAATTAACACGCTTTATTTATCAGGCGGCTCGTGTATGATGCGCGGCGTTAAAAGTTTATTTGAAGAAGAGTTTCCAACTCTTAAAATTATTTTACCTGAAAATTCTATTTTGCTAACTCCTCTTGCAATCGCAGCTTATGCTGAAAACAATACAAAATAAATCGTATTTTCAGTCTGTTTTTTAGCCTGTTTTTAGTCCTTAAAAATAAAATTGAAAAATAAAAAAAATAAAGCTTGCCAAGATTGAAAAAGATCGCCATAATCTCGCTCCTAAATCAGTCGCGGGGTGGAGCAGTCTGGTAGCTCGTCGGGCTCATAACCCGAAGGTCGTTGGTTCAAATCCAGCCCCCGCAACCAAAATAATAAAAGCCAGTATACATACTGGCTTTTTGCTGTTTTGTATGTTTGTTTTATATATTAGTTCCAAGTTGTGTATTTCGCTTGGCAATTATCTATGTAAAGGCCGTAAAGGCCTTTTATTTTATTTAAAGGGCGCATCTATTAATTGCCTTTTCTGCGTTACGCAATTTTATTAAAATGCTCATTTACCTATGTAAACTGCGCTTTTAATAAAATCGCAAGCCTTGAAAAATCTAATTAATAGAAGTCCCCTAAAGATTATTAAGGTAAGCAAATGCGGAAAGATCCTTACGGTTTAACCGAGCTTTTAAGCCCAGCCATTACTGCTATGGGATTTGAGCTTTGGGGAATTGAATATCATGG
>BHEQ01000192.1 GCA_003864535.1 Gammaproteobacteria bacterium | reverse complement strand
TCTTTAAATAGTAGGGCATCATCTTGATCTTGCTTAATTAATTTTAACTGTTTTGATAGATAGCGATATCCAAAAATATAGTTAAATGAGAGCAATAATAGATTAAATGGAAAAATAGAGGCGAGGATTAATATTCCAGAAAGTAATTGATGGATCCGATAGCCTAAACCAAATTTTGTTTTTAGAACTTCGGATAAGTCATTTGTTTTTACATAATATCGTGCACTCAATAAATCAATATAAAATATGCAAATATTTAAAAGCATAATAGGGACAAGCTTGGCAAGGCTTAGTCTCTCTAAATGCGTTATCGTGTAAATTGGTAAATAAAAGGCATCAAAATAGTTAGAATTTAATAATGTTTCAATCACTTAGTCGCTCCTATTTGCTTTAATTACAAATTAAGCATCTCATCTTCACGGATTGCCCAAATTCCTGGTAGATTGCGCCAATATTCATTGTAATCCATACCACATCCAAAGACATAGCGATCAGGAACTTCTAAACCAACATATTCAACTTTAAAGCCAGCAGGCTTGCGATCATGAATTTTGTTTACAAGCGTGGCACAGTATACCGCGGTTGGTCCATGCCCATTAAGATCTTCGATCACAGCTTTTAAGGTTGTGCCTTCATCAAAAATATCATCCACTACTAAAACAACTTTATCTTTTACATTAAGGCTCGGCTTAGCGATCCAATGTAATTCGCGTCCTAAAGTTTCTCCATTATAGCGTGTTGCATGTAAGTAACCGATTTGAAAAGGAAAATTCAAACGTGTTAATAAATGCCCAGCTGGGATAAGTGCGCCATTCATGACGACTAAGATAACAGGGTCAAGCCCACCTAAATCCGCGGTAATAGCTTTTGCCATATTATCTAACGCGGTGTTAACATCTTTAGGGCTACGGATTTGCTCAGATTTAATAATAATTTCTTGGGCTTGGATAACGCTTATAGGCATGTGTAGGTCTCTTTATGATTGGAAGTAATAATTATTTTGTAAAATTCTTTTGTAAAAACTCTATTACGCAAGGATCATCTTCACGCAGGGCTGTTTTTAAGGCGGCTAAGGTTGGGTGATTGAGTTTATTGCTTAACTGCTTGCTTAACTGCTCAATAACCGAAGTTGGATCAACGCCATTAGCGAGCTGTTTTTGTGCCAATCCGAGCGCATCTTGGCGTGCAATTTCAGATATATCAATGAATTTCTTGATTAATTTATCATGATTAGCAACAAGCTCCCATTGCAGCCAAACAGCGACAGACTCAATGATTATGGCTTCAGCTTGGAGCGCAGCCTCTTTTCTTGAATTTTGATTATCCTTGACAATTGATCCAAGGTTATCAATATCATAAAGATATATATCATCAAGTTTTGCAACTGTAGCATCAATATCGCGTGGCACCGCAAGATCAACCATAAACATCGGTTTATGCTTACGTTTTTTAAGGGCTTTTTTAACAGCATCAGCAAGAATAAGTGTATGTGCAGCTCCTGTTGAGGCAATTAAAATATCTGCTAAGTATAAGCTCTGATCAAGCTCATTTAAACTAATTGCGTGGATATTTAAAGCTTGGTTGATATTTTTTAGCCGCGTAATTAAATCATGAGCGTGTGCTAAAGATCGATTAGCAATGATAATATTTAGCACACCTGCTTCAATTAAATGGCGTGCAACTAATTCTATAGTTTCTCCAGCACCAACTAACAGCACCGACTCATCATTTAGATTCTCAAATATTTGTTTTGCCAAATGTACCGCAGTAAAGGCAACAGAGACGGTAAACGCGCCAATTTTAGTATAGGTTCTAACTTTTTTAGCAACTTGAAATGCGTATTGAAATTGATGATTTAAATACTTGCCGAGCATATTTTGGGCTTGGGATAAGAGATAGGCATCTTTTAATTGCCCTAAAATTTGCGGCTCCCCAAGAACTAAAGAGTCAAGTCCCGATGCAACTCTAAACAGGTGCTTAACACTATCTTCATGATGATATGTGTAAAGATGTTCAGCTAGATCAAGGGGTGAAAGAGCACAAATCTCCCCCCAAATTCGCATAATTTCTGAAAGGTTAATATTTTGGTTGGCAATATATAATTCGGTGCGATTGCAAGTCGATACAATTACCGCCTCTTGGCAATAATCTTTTAAAGCTGTGAGCATAAGCACACATTTTTCTGGCACTAGTGCAACACGCTCCCTAAATTCAATAGGGGCGGTTTTATGATTAATACCAAGTACTAAAAGCTTCATATTCTGATCTTTGATGTAAGCTATCGTAAACTAGCGCCAAATAAAGTAAGATTATACATTAAATCTAAAGTGCATTACATCACCATCTTTAACAATGTATTCCTTACCTTCTAGACGCATTTTGCCTTTCTCTTTAGCTCCAGCCTCACCTTTAAAGGCAACAAAATCATCATAAGCAATAACCTCCGCCCGAATAAAGCCACGCTCAAAATCAGTATGAATAACGCCCGCAGCTTGCGGCGCGGTTGCGCCAACTTTAACAGTCCAAGCGCGTACTTCTTTAACGCCCGCGGTAAAATAAGTTTGCAGGTTTAATAAAGAATAACCTGCACGAATAACCCGATTTAAACCAGGTTCTGTAAAGCCCATTCCTTCTAAAAAATCAGCTTTATCCGCATCATCAAGCTCCGCAATTTCAGCTTCAATTGAGGCACAAATTGGTACAACTATCGCACCTTCAGCATCCGCATGAGCTTGAACAAGATCAAGCAATGGGTTGTTCTCAAAACCATCTTCACTGACATTTGCAACATACATTACCGGTTTAATCGTAATTAAATGAAGCTCACGCAAGACCATTCTCTCATCCACGCTCAAATCTAAAGAGCGCACGCTAAAACCTGCATTAAGAGCTGCAAGCACTTTTGAGAATACTTCTTTTTGGATTATTGCTTCTTTATTGCCAGACCTAGCTATTTTTTCAACACGGTATAATGATTTTTCAACTGTAGCAAGATCAGCCAGAGCAAGTTCCGTATTAATCACTTCAATATCATCAAGTGGGCTTATTTTATTGGCAACATGGATGACATCATCATTCTCAAAGCATCTGACAACATGGGCGATAGCATCTGTTTCACGAATATTGGCAAGAAATTTATTCCCCAAACCCTCACCTGTTGATGCGCCTGCAACTAGGCCTTCAATCTCCACAAATTCAATAGTTGTCGCTTGAACGCGCTCAGGCGTAACGATAAGGATTAAAGGCTCAAGGCGCGGATCTGGGATTGTAACTATGTCCACATTTGGATCTATCGTACAAAACGGATAGTTTTGCGCATCAATTCCTGCACAGGTTAAAGCGTTAAAAAGTGTTGATTTACCTACATTAGGTAGACCGACAATGCCACATTGAATTGCCATTTTGATCCTTTTAGAAAATAATCTTTAATGATGTTAGTTATTTTGTGTGTAATTTATTCATGACACTATCGATCTGTCCTGCGAGCAGATCATCTTTAAATTTATCCGTATTTAATTACATCGCCATCTTTAATAATATATTCCATGCTTTCTATTCGCATTTTGCCTTTCTCTTTTGCTCCTGCTTCACCTTTAAATGCAACAAAATCATCATAAGCAATAACCTGAGCTAGAATAAAGAAGTACGCAAAATCAGTGAAAATAACTCTTGAAGCTTGCTGCGCGGTTGCGCCAACTTTAACAGTCCAAGCGCGTAATTCTTTAACCCCAGCGGTAAAAAAAGTTTGCAGGTTTAATAGAGAATAGCATGCGCGAATGACCCTATTTAAGCTAGGTTCTGTAAAGCCCATTCCTTCTAGAAAATCAGCTTTATCCGCATCATCAAGCTCCGCAATTTCAGCTTCAATTGAGGCACAAATTGGTACAACTATCGCACCTTCAGCATCCGCATGAGCTTGAACAAGATCAAGCAATGGGTTGTTCTCA
>BHEQ01000191.1 GCA_003864535.1 Gammaproteobacteria bacterium | reverse complement strand
TATGATAAATCAGATATTTTGTAGCAAAATTAGAAATAGGATTTATATTGTAGGAATAAAATATTCTGGATGAAATAAAATTTAAAATAACGCTAACTGTACTTTAAAAATTTGTAACTACTCAGCAGTCTTAACATATTCATTTTTATAGACTACATGTTAAATAATGCTGAATTTGACATTCCGTTCCATTTAATTACACCCCTAAATCCCCCCTTTGCAAGGGGGACTTACTCCTCCCCTTGCAAAGGGGGAGGTTGGGAGGGGGTTGTTTTTTTAGCTGCTGAGTAGTTACAAAAAATGTTATTATTCACACTGATTTTTTATTAATTTAGGTTGATGCAATGTTATCAATAAACTCAATATCCAAAAATATAGACAAGAATATAGATCGCAATATAGCCGCTAATATGGCTAGAAAGCTTGATCCTATTGCATTAATTAAACGTGCTCAAAATGTTTTACAAATTGAAGCAGATGCGATTTTGGCACTTAAACCTATCATTAATGGGACATTTATCTACGCGCTTGAAGCAATGTTTAATTGCAAAGGACGGGTGGTTGTCATGGGAATGGGCAAATCAGGACATATCGGCAGTAAGATTGCAGCGACGCTTGCAAGCACAGGCACACCTGCTTTTTTTGTGCATCCAGCTGAGGCAAGTCATGGTGATCTTGGGATGATTGTTGAGGGCGATGTGGTGCTTGCGCTTTCAAATTCAGGTGAGACTGATGAGATTATCTCAATCATAGCTTTGATTAAGCGTTTAAAAGTTCCGTTAATTGCAATTACAGGCAATCCACATTCAAGTCTTGCTAAAGCCGCCGAGGCGCATTTGTTAGTCCAAGTAAAAGAAGAAGCCTGTCCCTTAGGTTTAGCCCCAACAGCAAGCACAACCGCTGCATTAGCGATGGGAGATGCCCTCGCAGTTGCGTTACTTGAGGCACGCGGGTTTACGGTGGATGATTTTGCGCGCTCGCATCCTGGTGGAAAATTAGGACGGCGATTATTATTGCGCGTTACTGATGTTATGGCTGATTTATCAAACATTTGCATGATTAATATAGATGCTAAACTTACTGAAGTTTTAATGAGCATGACCCGTAATCCTGTTGGTATTGCGGTTATTGTTGATGCGGATTTGCATATCTTAGGGGTATTTACTGAGGGCGATTTACGCCGCACTTTAATCCGCCAGCTCGACATTCATCAAACAACTATAGATATGTGCATGACTGCAAAATGTACAGTTATTCAAGAAGATTCTTTAGCTATTGATGCGGTAAGATTAATGGAAGAAAAATGCATCACCGCCATTCCTGTTATTAAAAATATGTGCTTAATTGGCGTGATTAATATGCATCACCTCTTAAATGCGCGTGTAATTTAATAATTATCCAATAATAATTCAATAATACTTAAATAGTAATATATATCAAGAGATTAAAAATAAATGACAAATAATATAGATCAAATAGATACTAAAATAGATAATAAAATAATCACTAAACAAGATTTATTAATTGAAGTTGGCTGTGAAGAGCTTCCGCCTAAATCTTTGAAGATATTAGCTGAAGCTTTTGTTAACACGATCACTCAGGAATTAAAAGACTTAAATTTATCTTTTGGGCGCGTGCATGAGTATTGCACGCCGCGGCGTTTGGCAGTGCTTATTGAGGCTTTAGAGAGCAAGCAACAAGATCATACGCTCGAGAAAAAAGGCCCGCCTGTGAATGCAGGTATGCGCGATGGCACAGCAACTCCTGCGCTTTTAGGCTTTGCTAAATCTTGTGGGGTTGACGTTGCGCATTTGCAGATAAGCAAAACGGATAAAGGTGAGTGGTATAGCTTAACTCAAGCTGTAACTGGCAAGCAAACCGCTAAACTTATCCCAGCTATTTTAGAAAAAGCGTTAAATAACCTCCCAATTCCCAAAAAAATGCGTTGGGGCGATAATAATTTTGCTTTTGTGCGCCCCGTGCGCTCGCTTATATTAATGCTTGATGAGCAGGTTATTGCTGCTGAGATTTTTGGAGTTAAATCAGGCAATATAAGCTTTGGACACCGCTTTCATTGTGATAAGCCCATCAAAATTGATGCGGCGTGTAATTATGCGTCTCTTTTAGAGACTCAAGGCTTTGTTATTGTAGATTTTAATCAGCGGCAACAGCGTATTCTTGATCAAGTTTCATTATGCGTTAAAGCCTTTGGAAAAGCGGTGATTAAACCTGAATTATTAAATGAGGTTACCGCTTTAGTTGAGTGGCCTGTTGCGCTAATTGGCACATTTGAGACACGTTTTTTAGATGTACCGCAAGAAGCACTTATCTCAACCATGCAAGATAATCAAAAATACTTCCCAATTATTGATGAGAATGGCAAACTTTTGCCGCAATTTTGCTTTATTAGCAATATAAAAAGCAAAGATCCACAAGCGGTTATTCATGGGAATGAACGGGTTATCCGCCCGCGTTTTAGTGATGCTGAGTTTTTCTGGAATACTGATAAAACAGGGCGTTTAGAGGATCATTTTGCCAAGCTTGAAAAGGTTATCTTCCATGCAAAGTTAGGCTCACAAGCAGATAAAGCGCGTAGGGTTGTGATACTTGCGCATGATATTGCGCTTAAAATTAACGCAGATCCTATTAAAGTTGAACGTGCTGCTATTTTAAGTAAATGTGATTTACTGACTAATATGGTTCAAGAATTCCCAGAATTACAAGGAATTATGGGGCGTTATTATGCGCTTAATCAACATGAAGACTCAATTGTCGCAGCCTGTTTAGAGCAAGTTTATTGGCCTAAATTTGCAGGTGATGGCTTACCCCAAACGCCAGAGGCTTGCGCTTTAGCTTTAGCTGAGCGTCTTGATACTCTTGTTGCGATCTTTGCTATTGGACTGATCCCAACAGGTTCAAAAGATCCTTTTAGCTTACGCCGCAATGCTTTAGGAGTCGTCCGCATTTTAGTTGAGTGTAATTATGATTTAGATTTGGCACAATTAATTGAGCTGAGTATTCAAACTATGCCTGATAATATTAACGCGGCAGCTGCAAAAGTGAGTATTCTTAATTATATTTTAGAGCGTATGCGCGCTTATAGCACGGACTTTGGTACTCCTGCAGATACCTTTGAGGCTGTTGCAAATCTTAATTTAACGCGTCCCGTTGATATAATCAAACGCTTACATGCGGTAATGGAATTTAGAAAACTTGAGCAAGCGGCAATTCTTGCCAATGCTAATAAACGTATTAGCACTATTTTAAGAAAAAATATAGCAGTAAATAAATTACACGCAACTGTGGATAAGCCTGTTGAGAAATATTTGATAGATGCAGAAGAAATTGACCTATATCACTTGATTATTGCAATCACGGCTGAAATTGCGCCTTTAGTACGCATTCAAAGTTATGCACAGATCTTAGCTAGATTAACGCAACTTGCCGAACCATTAGAGGCGTTTTTCACAAAAATCATGGTGATGTGTGATGATGAGAACACGCGCAATAATCGCTTAGCTTTACTTGCTTTGATTGAGATAATGTTTAAAGAAGTTGCGGATATCTCAGCTTTACAGTTTGAGGGTGAGTAATGGCTAAAAAATCTACTCGAAAAAAGATTATTTCTTTAAAAGATATTGAAGATATCAAGCCTAGAAATCCACTTGCAACCAATCCACTGCTGCATAAAGGTGGAGCGCATACATCACCGCTGCGCAAATTAGCTCGAAAAAATATTGAAGATCTTAAAAATCAGATTGCTGATTTTGAAAATAAAAAAGATACGGATTAGGTTTTAAAAATTCCCTCCCCTTGTGAAGGGCACAGGTATCTACACAAGTGCAAATAAATAAACATAATCATATTGTTAATTACGATAGGAATAGTGGTATACGCTATTGATACTATTAGATTACTACAAGTTGTGTAGATGCCTATGCCTTAGTA
>BHEQ01000190.1 GCA_003864535.1 Gammaproteobacteria bacterium | reverse complement strand
ATACGTATATTTATGCTTTGCAAAATCCGTAAATACTTTAGGATACATTAAGTAGGAAGCTAAAATTTCATCGGTAATCTCAATCTTAAGCTCTTGGGTTAATTTAGCTTTTATTGCCGCAAAATCAACAGGCGGTAAATGCGCTCCAGGACGCATTGTCATTGGCTTTTCACCTTTTAATACTTTGGCACTTAATCCCTGTGGAAAGCCCCCTTCTGGAATCCCAATCTCACCTTTAAAAAGTCCGACAACTGATTCTGGAAATGCAATTTCTTTAGCAGGATTTAAGACATCTTCAGCACTTAAATCTTGAGTAACCATCATTAATGCCATATCGCCGACAACTTTAGAGCTTGGCGTTACTTTAACAATATCGCCAAACATTTGATTGACTGTAGCGTAACTTGTGGCAACTTGATCCCATTTTGATTCCAACCCTAAAGAGCGTGCTTGTTCCTTAAGATTAGTATATTGCCCACCTGGCATTTCATGTCGATAAACATCTGATGTGCCTGAGCGCATTTCAGACTCAAAAGGTGCATAAAAAGAGCGCACTCCCTCAAAATATAAGGCAATTTGATTGACTGCACTTAAGTCTATGCTCGATTCTTTCTCAGTTCCTTTGAGCGCATTTAAAATTGATCCCATTGAAGGTTGGCTTGTTAAACCTGAAAGGCTATCAACCGCGCAATCAACCGCATCAACCCCAGCATCAATCGCAGCTAAAACTGAGGCTGCACTGATTCCTGAAGTATCATGAGTATGAAAATGAATCGGTAAGCTTATTTCATTTTTTAACGCGCTAAATAATTCTTTAGCAGCAGCGGGGCGACACACTCCTGCCATATCTTTGATTGCTAAAATATGCGCACCTGCTTTTTCAAGCGCTTTTGCATGTTTAATATAATAAGCTAAATTATATTTAGAGCGTTTCTCATCAAAAATATCTGCGGTATAACAAATAGCTGCCTCACACAGCTTACCTGAATCAAGAATGGCATCCATAGAGACGCGCATGTTCTCGGTGATATTAAGCGAGTCAAAAACTCTAAATAAATCTATCCCATTTAATGCAGCAGTTTTAATAAAATGTGCAACAACATTATCAGGATAACTGGTATAACCCACGCCATTAACGCCGCGAACGAGCATTTGTAATAGAATATTTGGCATTGATTTACGTAAAGCTGCTAAACGCTCCCAAGGATCTTCTTTTAAAAAGCGCATCGAGACATCAAATGTAGCTCCACCCCAGCATTCAACTGAAAATAAATCAGGTAAAAGTGCTTGATAAAAAGGTGCGATTTTAACTAAATCTTTACTGCGCATCCGCGTTGCAAATAAAGATTGATGGGCATCACGCATCGTTGTATCGGTGATAAGCACTTGTTTTTGATCAAGCATCCATTGGCTTAAGCCTTTAGCTCCTAATTGATCTAAACGTTGTTTTGAGCCAAGTACATCAGTTTTAAGCTGAGCCTCATCAATGATGGGCATTACGGGTACAATAAAATGGGCTGGGGTTTTCCGCCCTTCCATTTCAGGATTGCCATTTACTTTAACCTCTGCCAAGAATTTTAAAACGCGACTAGCGCGATCTTGGCGAGATTTAAATTCAAAAAGAGCAGGTGTTTCCTCAATAAACTTAGTTGTGCATTCACCATTTTTAAATAAAGGATGATTGATTACGTTTTCCACAAATAATAAGTTGGTCGTAACGCCACGGACACGAAATTCACGCAAGGCGCGATCCATACGGTCAATAGCCTCAATTGGAGTGCTCCCACGCGTGGTTACTTTGACTAATAAAGAATCATAAAAAGGAGTTATAACCGCGCCAGAATAGGCCGTGCCGCCATCAAGACGCACCCCAAATCCAGCTGGAGAGCGATAGCCAACTATCGTGCCATAATCTGGCACAAAGCCATTATTTGGATCCTCTGTTGTGACGCGGCATTGCAACGCATGGCATTGCAGCTTGATTTTATCTTGAGTTGGAACATCAAAATCAGCATCGCCAATACGCGCACCTTCAGAAATCCGAATTTGCGCTTTAACAATATCAATCCCTGTTATCTCCTCCGTAACCGTGTGCTCAACTTGAATGCGTGGATTTACTTCAATAAAATAAAACTTGTGCGTATCTGCATCCATTAAAAACTCAACCGTGCCCGCATGAGTATATTTAGCAAATTGACCTAATTTAACCGCTGTTTCACATAAATCCTTCCGCACTGCATCACTTAAATATGGTGCGGGAGCGCGTTCAACTACTTTTTGATGCCGCCGCTGCACCGAGCAATCACGCTCAAATAAATGGACTAAATTGCCATGTTGATCGCCTAATAATTGCACCTCAACATGGCGCGCACGCACGACTAGTTTTTCAAGATAAACCTCATCATTACCAAAAGCCGCTGCACATTCGCTGCGAGCTAATTTGATTGACTCAAGTAAAGTGTCAGCAGTTTCAATCACGCGCATTCCGCGCCCACCACCGCCCCAACTTGCTTTAAGCATAAGTGGATAACTAATTTCAAGCGCGATTTTTTTACACGCCTCATCATCATAAGGGAGAGGATTAGACGCTGGCATTACAGGAATTCCTGCATCTAAGGCGAGATTTCTTGCTGAAATTTTATTGCCTAAAAGTTTTAAAATGCGCGTATCAGGCCCTATAAAAATAATCCCATTATCGCAACACGCTTGGCTTAATTCTGGGTTTTCAGATAGAAAACCATAACCTGGATGAATCGCATCTGCACCAGATTTAAGTGCAATTTTAATAATATCAGCAATATCTAAATAGGCTTGTAATGGCGGCTTACCCTTACCGACAATATACGATTCATCTGCTTTAAAACGATGAATGGCAAGTTTATCTTGTTCTGCATAAATTGCGACCGTTTTAATATCCATTTCAGCGGCGGCGCGCATCACGCGGATTGCAATTTCTGAGCGATTTGCAATCAAAATTTTAGTAATTTTTTTATGCGCATTCATACCGATACCCGTACTTGGTTTTATATTTGGAGTTTGATTCATTATGTTGATCCTTATTAAATAATAATTAAATATTTCATAGCCTATAACATCACAGTCTATAACATAAGCGCACTTCTATTTCAATAATATAAGGGAACTCCTATAAATTAGATTTTCCAAAGAAACGATGGATTTCATTCGCAAAACTAAGCGCACGCCAAGTATTTGTGGCAGTTACATGGCTTGCATGTGGCATAATCCATAAATCTGAATTGGGCAATACTTGATGCATATCAAACACATCAGCAAGTGGGACGAGCGGATCGCGATCCCCACAAGCGATTAAACAAGGCATTTGCATGTTTTTCAAATCAGCAAGGGTGTGATTATGCTCTGAAGATATTGGATCAAGAGCCTCAGATACACGCTGGATTACTATCTTCCAAGATTCTAAATCCCCCTGCGGCTCATGGAGTTTTGCCAGATGTTTAGCTAAACCAAATTCCTCCCAATATTTAGGATCTGCCATAAGTCTTGTTTGCGCAAAAGTCCCTGAATTTTTTTTATAATTAACGCGATACAGCACCATTTTGGCTATTTTTTCAGGATGAAAACGCGCCAGCCACAGGACGCAAGCTCCACCCAAACTCGACCCACAAAAAAGAGCTTGTTTGATCTCAAGCTGCGCCATAAGCGTTAATATTGCGCTCCCACATTCAGAAATACTTAAATGTGATCCTTGCATAATTGAGGATCCATGTCCAGGTAGATCAAGACAGATAACGCGATAGAACTTCTCAAGTAAAGGTAATTGTGGCTGCCACTCGCTATGATTCATACCTCCTGAGTGTAATAAAATAAGCGCAGGCGCACTAGATAGACCCGTTTCTTGGTAGAAAACGTGTGAAGATAAGTTTAGCATTAGTTATACCCCGTGATTAGCTCATATATTTTTTGAGGATCTATTT
>BHEQ01000189.1 GCA_003864535.1 Gammaproteobacteria bacterium | reverse complement strand
ATCCTCGACAAGTAGCTAACTCCAATTAATTGCAATATAGTAAATAGCACAGTATGCGCTTGCAAAAATATAGCGACCCCAAAAAGAGCGGCGCTTACGTGGATTGAGATGCCACAAGCGATCCCAAGACTTGTCCATAAAGCTTTGGCTCTAGCTTGAGTTAGGGTTTGGCGCAACGTGATTGCAAAGTCCGGCCCTGGACTTAGGACTGCAAAAAAATGCGCCAGTGCCACAGTAATAAACTGCCCCCAAAAATCGAAACTATTCATTCAGTCAAATTGTTTGTATTTAAATTGTTTGTATTTAAATTGTTTGTATTTAAATTGCTTTCATTTAGATTGCTCTCATTTAAATTGCTCGCAATTAAATTGCAAAAATTATCTACTTTATTCCAATCTGTATATTCAATAATTTTACTTGTATCAGTTACACCTTGGGTTATTTTCATAATAAATTGGATCATTAATTTATCAAAAAAACCATAGCTTGGATATTGTAATTTTCCTGCAAATACTGCAATTAATTTTGGTTTGAAAGTTAGTGTTTTTAAAAACTTAAGCAAATAAGGATTATTATTCGGATCTGATTTTAAAGCTTTGCGTGCCGTTAGATTAACGCTAAAAAATGCGCATGGAATACGCTCTAAAAGTGGTGCATTTTTAAGCATTAACTTAGATATAAATGAGTCGTGATGCCCATAGTAAATAGGACAGGCAAGCACAATTAAATCATATTTACGTGGATGATCCAGTTGTAGATGATCCAGAGCTTGATCATCTACAACTTGCTCAGGAATAGTTTGATCGATTAAAGTATTTATATTTTGCAAAGTAACCTTAAAATTAACACTTAAATTTGTTGCAATATATTCACTTATTTTTTGGGTTTGCCCGTGGCGGGTATGATATAAAATCAAAATATTCTTCATACTTATTTTGCTCCACCTATATTTTCGCCGCCAACAACGACTATATTTAATTTATCTGGGTGGACATGCTTTTTAAACGCGGCTTTAATATCATCGGCACTGATTGCTTTTATTTGTTCTTGATAGCTTTCGTAATAATCAAGGGGTAGGTCATACATTCCCATACTTAGTAAAGCAGATGCAAGCTTGCGATTGCTATCTAATCCTAAAGCGAAGCCGCCGATAATGTTATTTTTAGACAAAGTTAACTCTTCAGCTGTCGGACCATTTTCAATAAACTTAATAAGCTCTTCTTTAGCTAAAGCAATAGCCTCATCTACAGACTCATTTTTAGTTGAAAAACCTATAGTAAATGGACCTTGATAACGCCCTGCGCTAAAATTACTATAAATACTATAAGTTAGCCCACGTTTTTCACGAATCTCTTTAGATAAACGTGAGTTTAGCCCACTCGATCCTAAAATATGATTGCCTAAAGATAAGGCTAAATAATCAGGATGCATCCGCTCAATCCCAACATGACTTAAACTCACATTGCTTTGCGGTGAATTAAAATCAATCTTTAAGTTTACAGCTTTATCTTCGCTTATTTTAAAAGAATAAGTAAGTTTTTCTATAGAACTTTTTCCTAAAAGAGTGCTTATTTCACTACTAATTTGTTGTGCTAATGCTAGATCAATATCACCAACTAAAATAATAATACTATTATTGGCATGATAAAAGCGTGTGAAAAATTGCTGTAATTTTGTTTGCGTAAGCAGAGGTAAGCTTTGCGTAAGCATTTTAGAATCCGTACTTAACGCATTATCTGGATATAAAATATGCATTAAAGCTTCAGATGCGATTGCAGATTGATCCTCATCTACTCCTTCTAAGCCGACTAAAGTATTATCAATCTCACGCTTTAATATATTTGGATCAAAATGTGGTTTGGTCAGCATCTTTTTTAAAATTTCTAAACTTGGCATCAATATATCCGCATCATTTAAGCTGCGTAAAGATAAGGTTGAGGTATCATTACCAGCACTTACCCCAATACTGCTACCGAGATCATCAAGTGCAACGGCAAAACTCTCCTCATCAAGATCAGCTGCGCCCATGGTTAATAATCGCGCGGTTAACCCTGCTAATCCATAATCTTTATCTTCGCGAAATGCGCCTGCATCAACCGTTACGCGTAAATCAAGCATTGGTATTTCTTTAGCATAAATATAATAAACTTTAGCACCTTCTGGCGTTTGCCAATGTTGTATCGGTAAGATTGCAAAACTTAAGTTTAAGCTGCTGCTAAATAATATTATCAGCATGGTAATCATTAATTTACCATGAAATTTGCTCAGCAAGTTGTTGTATATTATTTTACATTTTTGGGTGAATTTTAAAAAAACTCTCATAATAATTTCCTATTTATTTTATATCTAACATTCCAACCCATCTATTTACAAGGGGGATTTATGGGAAAGCATAGTCAATTTTGATGCGGAATGTCAGGTGAATGCGTCTGTTGTAATGAATTCAAATGAGAATACACGTGCTTATTTAAGCTGCGCCTTAAGCGGCGTTAGTGTTCCTATGGATAAACTTGTATCGATCAGATATTTTTGTGCAACATTTAAAATATCATCGGCACTAATTTGGCTTAAACGCTGAATCATTTTTTCACGCTTAACCCAGCCCTCCCCTGTTGTTTGCGCAGCTCCAAGCATGCTTGCCTGACTCATAAGCGAATCTTGTTGATAAACCATTACAGCGCGTAATTGTGCGTTAATCCGCTTTAACTCATCCGTTGATACTGGTATTTTTTTAAGTTTATCAATCTCAGCTAAGATAGCGTTTTCAATAACAGTTAAATCAACATTATTTGAAGGAATTGCATAAAAAGAGAAAGTACTGCCAAAACGTGGGCTGCTATCATAATTTGCACTGACACTCGCAGCTATTTTCTGCTCCCGCACCAAAGACTTACTTAAGCGTGATGATCTGCCTCCATCTAAAATAGCGGCAAGCATAAGGAGTGCATCTGCATCTTTTGGATCATCTAGAGTATTGATGCTTGGAGCTTTATAACTCATGACTAATAAAGGAGTTTTCGCCTCAATTTGAAAATCCATCCGTTTTAGACCTTGCTGCTTGATTTCAAAATTAAGTGCTAATGGCTTAACTTCACGGCGGGCTAATCCTCCAAAATATTGCTGCGCCAACTCTAAAGTTTTAGCAACATCAACATCCCCAACAACCACAACCGTTGCGTTATTAGGCGCGTAATATGCGGTATACCACGCGCGGAGATCATCAAGTTTATACGCTTGTATTTCATTCGCATAGCCAATAACAGGATTACGATAGCCGCTTGTATTCCAAATAAAGGCGTTAAACTGCTCAAAAAACTTTGCTTGTGGATCAGAATCAGTACGTAAACTGCGCTCTTCCGCTACAACTTGGCGTTCAGATAAAAAATCATCATCATGGAGATTTAAATTCTGCATCCGATCAGATTCTAATCTAAACGCAAGCTCTAGATGCTCTGATGGCAGCGTTTCAAAATAAGCGGTGTAATCGCGCGAGGTAAACGCATTATCATTACCGCCAAAGTTGCTAATTAAACGCGAATGCTCATTAGGCTGTAAATTGAGGCTGCCATCTGCTAAACGCGTCCCTTTAAACATCATATGTTCAAGCATATGTGAGATACCGCCTAGGCTGCGCGGTTCATCAACAGAGCCAATTTTATACCAAATCATCGTGGTAACCACAGGGGCTCTATTATCCTTGCGGACTATAAACTTTAAGCCATTATCTAGCTCAAATTCATACGTATTAGGAAACTCTTGATTTTGGATAATAGAAGGAGCAGCATTTAAATTTATGCTTAAGTTTGGCTTAGCAACAGCATTATTTAAAAGAACTAGCAGCATCAATGCGGTGGTATAAATCCCTGTTTTTTGGTACATATCATCTCCAAGATTGCAATCTATAATTGTGGCGTATTTTTTACAGCGCTAATTTTAACTTATTTTCTTAAAATC
>BHEQ01000188.1 GCA_003864535.1 Gammaproteobacteria bacterium | reverse complement strand
CTTTTATAGGGGGATGGGTGCTAAATAATGAACTAAATGGACCTGAGAACATAAAATGTTGATATAACAATTGATTATCTTCTCTTAATCTAGCATCACTACCTGTATCTGCGGCTAATTTACGCAATAAATTACCCATAGGTAGTGCTAAACGTTGAAGGCGTACTGCATGGATGTCTGCAAAAAATTCGCGTTTGCGGGATATTTTAGATTGAATCATGCGCCCTAGAAAATAAGTGAATGAGCCGCCAATAATAAATAAAACAGCGATCAAGAGTGCTTGTACTTTATCTTTACTTTTGGCTCGTGCTTGAGAGCGTATAATCATCCAACCAAAAGAAACAAGCCCCATTAAGCCTGATAAAACAGCAGTAAGCTCCATATTAACACGCATATCTTGGCTTAAAATATGCCCTATTTCATGCGCAACTAATGCTTGAAGCTCATCCCGACTGAGTTTATCTAAAGCCCCTTGAGTAACGCCAATCACACAATCAGCTTGAGAATATCCAGCAGCAAAGGCATTAATACTCACATCATCTTGCATGAGAAAAATACGCGGTACTAATATGCCAGTCGCAATCGACATCTCCTCAACAACATTGCGCAAGCGTGTGATATTTATATGTTCTTGTGATCCAACACTTGAATTAAATGAAGATATGTCTACCGCATTCATTTCGGAAGCAATTTGCGCGCCATTACGCAAGTTCGCCCGCACTTTAATATAGTTAGTAATGATAACGACTAAAACCCCAGCACTCACCCATAAAGAAGTAGTGCTATACCATATCATACGCCCGAATCCTGAGCTTACTAAGGGATTATCTTTTGATATATTTATCGTATATTTAGCTACAATCAAGTTAATGACAAAAATAAGCACAATCACCGCTAAGCCAAACCAAAGATAAAGCCATCTAGTCTGTTGATTAATAGCACTTTGTTCTCTAAAAAAATTCATGTAAAACCCTCTTGCAAAGCAAATAAAGAAAAATAACAAAACAATTATAATCTAATTATTATTTATGATATTATCGCTCTTTTAAAATTAAGAGGTAATCATATGATTATTTGGGCAGGATATGGAATACTAGTGCCTGTATTTGCAATGCTAGGAGTAGTTCTAGGCACTACGATAACAGATACATTTTCATTGTCGGCTCCTGCAGGAATGGCTATAGGAATCTTCTTAGCTGGAATTGCATCATGGTTTGCAGGTAAACGTATAAATAGGGTTAGTTATAAAGATTTAATTGATCCTGATACGAATGAAATAGTAACATTAAAACATGGCGGCGGTCACAGCTTCTTCTTCATACCAATGCAATATTGTGGCGTTCTTATGTCTATTATTGCAATTTTTTTCCTCATCTTTACTGCCTTTAAATAGAACATAAATTTCAAAAACAAGAATATTTGTAGGGGTGAACAAATAGGTTCACCCCTACAAATTACTAATAGGGACTTCTATTAAATTGTTACACCTGAGCTAACTTCAGTTACTGCCATCGCCGTTAAATTAACAACACGTCTTGAGGTCGCAGCATTAGTTAATACATGCACCGAGCGATCAAATCCCATTAAAATAGGTCCAACCACAACGCTATCAGTCACGGCTTTTACTAGGTTATAAGCAATATTAGCGGCATCTAAATTAGGGAAAATCAATAAATTTGCTGATCCTGTAAGCTTAGAATCTGGAAACTGAGTAAACCTGTTAGCTTCCCAAATTGCAAGATCTGGTTGCATTTCACCTTCTATCTCTAAATCTGGAGCACGCTCTTGCAACATCGCTAAAACTTCTTGCATCTTTATCGAGGATTCTGTTTGCCTTGAACCAAAGTTTGAATGCGAAAGCAGCGCAATTTTGGGAGTTATGCCAAAACGTTTAACCGCAGCTGCAGCCATAAGCGTGATATTGGCGAGAGTTTCGCTATTAGGGTTATCATTAATATGCGTATCACAAAAGAAAATCGGGCCTTTAGGGGTAAGCAACAAGCTTAATGCAGCTGGTCTATCAACCCCTGGGCGTAAATCTATCGTACCTAAAAGGTGATGAATATGCCGATGATATTGACCGACAACTCCACAAATCTCACCATCAACATAATTTAAACGCACAAGCATTGCCGCAAGCAGATTGCCGCGAGATAAAAGCCGTTGCTTGGCAAGCTCAGGCGTTACACCGTGGCGGGCTAATAAACCATGATAAGTTTTAACGCATTCTTCAAAATGTGGAGGGCTATTAATATCAATGACTTGAACGTAATCAAGATCATTCGATTTATTGATTTTATCTTCTTTAGTTAACACTTTAATTTTCAAAGTAATTGATAATTCAAGGAGTTTATTTGTAATAATATCAGGACGACCGATTAAAACTGGATTGGCAATTTGATCTGTTTTCACAATGTGAGCGGCACGTAACACGCGTTCATCCTCGCCTTCACAATAAATGATTGTTTTCGGATCTTTTTTCGCCTGTTCAAAAATCGGCTTCATCGTCATATTAGTGCGGCGCACATAATTACTTAATGTTTCACGATATTTAGCATAATCAGTGATAGGGCGTAAGGCAACTCCCGTTTCTTCTGCCGCTCTAGCTACTGCTAGCGGTAATTCAATAATCAAACGCTCATCAAAAGGCTTAGGAATTAAATAATCGCGTCCAAAGCGCAAACTCTGTCCAGCATAGGCGTTAATCACGCTTTCAGTAGGTTCACGATGCGCAAGTTCTGCTAATGCTCTAACACATGCTAGTTTCATCTCTTCATTAATTTCTATTGCACCGCAATCTAATGCGCCACGAAATAGATAAGGAAAGCAAAGAACATTGTTGATTTGATTAGGATAATCTGAACGCCCTGTGGCTAAAATAGCATCAGGACGAACTGCCATTGCAAGCTCTGGACGAATTTCAGGCTCAGGATTTGCTAATGCAAAAATTAGTGGATCACGTGCCATTTTCTTAACCATATCAGCGGTTAAAGTGCCAGGGCCTGATAATCCTAAAAATATATCCGCGTTATCTATCGCATCATCAAGCGTATTAGCTGCTGTATTTGCTTGATAATTTTTCTTAGTTATATGTAAAGTATCAGGATCACGCTTTTGATTAATTACCCCTTTAGAATCACAAACTAAGATATTAGATTTTTTAAGCCCCAAGCTTACAAGTAAGTTCAAACAGGCAATAGCCGCAGCTCCAGCTCCTGAGCAAACAAGTTTAACATCTTCAAATTTCTTATCGAGGAGTTTTAAAGCATTAACCACACCAGTGGCGCAAACTATCGCAGTGCCATGTTGATCATCATGGAATACGGGTATTTTCATGCGTTTTTTAAGCTCTTGTTCCACATAAAAACACTCTGGTGCTTTAATATCTTCTAAATTAATCCCCCCAAAAGTAGGTTCTAAGCTTGCAATAATATCAACTAATTTTTTAGGATCTTTTTCATCAATTTCAATATCAAATACATTAATTCCTGAGAACTTTTTAAATAAAACGCCCTTACCTTCCATTACAGGTTTACCCGCTAATGCGCCAATATTACCAAGACCTAAAACCGCAGTTCCGTTAGAAATAACCGCGACCAAATTAGCCCGCGAGGTATAGTCCGCAGCTTTCATGGGGTCTTTTTGAATCTCTTCACAAGCAAAGGCAACGCCAGGTGAGTACGCAAGCGCAAGGTCACGTTGATTTGACATAGGCTTAGTCGCAATAAGCGCGATTTTCCCAGGTTGAGGATATTTATGATAATGTAAAGCTGCCTTCCTTAAATCATTTTGAGCATCTATTTGTTTATCAATTTCTGATTTATCAGTCCCTGATTTATCCGTTCCCTGATTTATGATAGATGTATCATTTTTAATATTCATACGGTTATTCCCTGTTTAAACTAAGAAGAAAATTTATAAAGATACGCTCAAAATGTATAAAATGTGTAAGATGCGCAGGATATGTAAGAT
>BHEQ01000187.1 GCA_003864535.1 Gammaproteobacteria bacterium | reverse complement strand
AAGGCGCGCTTGATAAAATGCATAAGATGGTTGAGGTTTTGCTTGAGATTGAAACAATCAACGCTGAGCAAATTGATGACATCATGCATGATCGTCCTATTAGAGAATCTCATGCGATAGATCTACCGCCGCAAGCACCATCAGTAACACCATCAAGCTCAAATACTCCTCCAGAGATTGATGCGGTTTCAGTGTAATTTTAATAATAGGGGCACAATTTGTGTCCCTAATGTTTTTCTCATAGAGAAATATTCAGGTGTAATATTTAACTATATATATAACTAAGGTAATAATGTTGATGATAAGAAAAGTATTATTAAATATATTATTTAAACCTTATTTATTGAGCTCTTTTTTATGCGGCTCTTTTTTTATAGCTAGTGTTAGTTATGCGGATATTTATTCTTATGTGGATGAATATGGAGTGCGTCACTTAACCGACCAGCCAAGCAGTAAAGCTAAACTTGTGATGCGCACGCCTTCTTTTAGTAATCCTGATCGAGTTGAAAATGTTCAGCAATTATTAAATCAACCGCGCTTTAGCATGAAGTCTACAATGGAGAAGAAGTTTGATGTCTTCCAAGGTAACTATCCTGAGCCTTTATCTTTGCGCTTAAAAACGTTAGCGCAAACAGTTGCTTACGGGCAGGTGATCTCACCACAGCCACAGCGTAATTTATGGCGAGTTAATCAACAAAATCAAGAGATTTATAAACCATATATTGAGCTAATTGCGGCTCAAGTAAGTATAGATCCCGCGTTAATTCATGCAATTATTTCAGCAGAATCAGCTTTTCATATTAAAGCACGTTCGCATGTTGGTGCTATGGGTTTAATGCAGCTTATGCCTGCAACTGCCAAGCGTTTTGGCGTAACAGATGCGTATGATCCCTTACAAAATATTCGTGGCGGAGCTACTTATTTGCGCTGGTTATTAGATAGGTTTGGCAGCGTAACTTTAGCAGCAGCAGGCTATAACGCAGGTGAGGGCGCAGTCGAGAAATATAATCGCCAAATTCCACCCTATAAAGAAACCCAAGGTTATGTTCCTAAAGTATTAGGCTTTTATGAAAAATACTCGCGTGAAATGTATGGTAGAGGACCATTGCATAAATAGGGCTTCTATAAATTAGATTTTTCAAGGCGAATCCGTTCCAGATGTACGGTTAAGAAAATCTGCTCATCTTTACTTAACTCATGCGCATAATTAGCTTTAAGGTAAACTCCTATTTTAGTGGTGCATTTAAGGGTTTGCGTATATTTTTTAGCAATAGCATCATACAAAGAATCATCATCACTCAAAATGCTGTTATTGCTGAGTAAGCGTTGTACAAAAAACTTTAAATGCATAATAAATCGTTGATAACTTAGGCTTGCTACATTAAAATCTTTATTGAAATGATATTTAACAATATTAAGAATCTCCTGCATTAATTGGGTCATTTTTAAAAGATCAGGCATAGTCTCATTTAATTGGGCATTAACTAAATGGAGCGCGATAAACCCAGCTTCATCTTCTTTTAGATCAATAGACAATTGTTTATTCATGGATAATACTGACTCTAATCCTAAAAGATATTCTTTTTGGTAAAGCGTTTTTATTTCCCACAATAAAGCATTTTGGATATAAATATTTTGTGCGGAGCGTTCAAGCGCAAAGTATAAATGGTCAAGTAAGACAAAATATAAGCTGCCATGAAGTTTAGGTATTAATATAATTTGAGCACGATTAATTAAATTCTCAACAATAAGAATTATTTCTTTAGGAACATTTTCCATGAGTTTAGAAAAATAGTTAATATCAGTATTATCTAGTACAAATGTTTTTTCAATTAACTCAGGCAATAGAGCGTCGCCTATATTTTTTTTAAAGGCAATCCCACGCCCCATCACTACAATTTCTTGTCCTTGTAAGTTATTAGTTATGGCAACATTATTATTGAGTATTTTATGTATTTTCATCATCAAACCCATACTAGAGTAGATTATTACAGCTGCTTTAAAGCACTGGTGCTTAGAAGTATAAAAGCATGTTAAGAATAACATTTACAATAGTTTTAGGTTTGCTATATTTATGGCACAATATACGCCCAAATTTATTTAGTTTAAATAAATATCTACAGAATTTTCCTTATATTTAACCATTTTACGCGTGAGAGATTAGTTTAATAATGATAAACAAACAAATAAATAGTAAAAACTATAATGATAAAACTAAATTTTCAATAAAGTCTCACTGGCTTATTCTAGTTATCACAATATATATAATTAGCGCACTTAATTTAAGTTTTTGGCGCTATATTTATCAACATGCGACTGTGCCTCATTTTTCTGACGCTTTATTTATCTTCACTATTCCATTTTTTATAGGCTCTTGCCTGTATTTTTTATTAAGTTTAATACTATGGCCTTATCTTACTAAAGCAATTTTGATTCCTTTATTAATTATTTCAAGCCTCACAAATTATGTGATGTTTCAATTAGGTGTTTATATTGATTCTGATATGATTCGTAATACCGTGCAAACAAATCAGCGTGAAGCTACTGATTTAATTACTTTTAGCGGCATTTTGTGGGTGTTTTTTTTAGGAATTATTCCTGCCGTAGTTTTGCTATTTACTAAAATTAAATACAAAAGCCCAATTAGAGAAGTAAGTTATCGCGTTCTAGGAATTGTGATTTGCGTAGCTATAACAGTTTGTATTGCAGCGGTAAGCTATAAACAGTATTCAGCATTTGGGCGTAATAATCGGCAACTTATCCGACTAATTAATCCGACTAATTATATCCAAGGGACTTTGCGCTATTATCAAAAACAAGCTTTAGTTAATCGAGAATTTGTCTATTTAGATCCAGCAGCGACGCGGGATATTCCTGAAAATAAGGCTCCGCGTATTTTTATCCTAGCGATTGGAGAGACCTCGCGGTCAATGAATTTTGATCTTAATGGATATCATAAAAATACTAATCCAAAACTTGCAAAGCATGATGTTATTAGCTTTCAAAATGTAAGCTCATGCGGCACTGCAACTGCTATTTCACTCCCATGCATGTTCTCCAATATGCCGCGCAAAAGCTATAATGCGGATAGTGCTAATTACACTGAAAACTTCCTAGATTTATTTACACAAACAGGGATTGATATATTATTTCGTGAGAATGATGATGGCTGCAAAGGCGTGTGTAAGCGCGTTCCAACTCAAGATATGGTCGCGTTAGGTAACCTTAAATTTTGTGATAGCAACTCCTGTTTTGATGAGGTCTTAGTTGATGATTTAGATACCTATCTTGCCAATATCACCAAAGATACAGTTTTAGTAATCCATATGATAGGCAGCCATGGACCAACCTATTACAAGCGTTATCCACCTGAATTTAAAGTATTTAACCCAACATGTGATACCGCGGAAATTCAAGGTTGTAGCCGTGAAGCAATCACAAATACTTATGATAATACGATTGCATACGCCGATCATGTCTTAGCCAAAGCTATCGATAGCTTGAAAAAATTTCCAGAACTTAATACAGGTTTATTATATATATCTGATCATGGTGAATCATTAGGTGAAAATAACATCTACTTACATGGAATCCCATATTCGATTGCCCCCAAAGAACAAACGAGTGTACCGATGATTTTATGGATGTCGAAACTTATGGAGCAAGATGATGCTATTAATGCTGTTTGTATGCGTAAAAAAGCGCAAACAGCCGAGTTATCCCATGATAATTTGTTTCATTCCATGCTCGGATTAATGCGCATAAAAACCACTAAGTATCAACAAGAGTTAGACTTTTTTAATTCGTGTAGAGATAAAATCTAGACTGGATGAGGGGAGTTCTATAGATTATATTTATCTAATTAGCAGGAGATCAGCTCAAAGTCACTCTTGTTAAGCACAGGTATCTACACAAGTGCCAATAAATAAACATAATCATATTGTTAATTACGATAGGAATAGTGGTATACGCTATTGATACTATTAGATTACTACAAGTTGTGTAGATGCCTATGCCTTAGTATGGGAGGAGCTTAAAAATTCCCCT
>BHEQ01000186.1 GCA_003864535.1 Gammaproteobacteria bacterium | reverse complement strand
CAACTGGGACGACTCCAAAATCAGCATTACCAGCTTCAACTTCTCTAAAAACACTCGGGATTCCTTTTTGAGGGAAAGAGCTGACGCTATGTCCAAAATGTTTTTGGGTTGCCTGCTCGGTAAACGTGCCTTCAGGCCCTAGATAAGCAACATTAAGTGGTTGTTCTAAACTTAAACAAATCGACATTAATTCGCGAAATAAATAGCCAATATCTTTATTTGGAATAGGCCCTTGATTATTGCGCATATGCTTGCTTAAAACGCGTGCTTCGCGCTCAGGACGATACATTTGTGTATCGCCTAACTGATGTTTTAGCGTGCCAATAATCTGCGCTTGCCGCGCTCTATCATTAACGAGCTTTAAAAGAGTTTGATCAATTTGATCAATAGCTTCACGCGCCGCGTCAAATTGTTGTTTAAGTTCAGTTTTTTTCATAAATATCATCCACGACTCATAAACTCACGTGTTTCGGTATTAATGCGTATTTTCTCACCTAAAGCTATATATTCAGGTACTTGAACCTCAAGTCCTGTGGATAATGTAGCGGGTTTAGTTCGCTTAGTTGCTGATGCACCTTTTAATTCAGGCGCGGTCTCGGTGATTTCTAAAACAACACTTTGTGGCAATTGCAAAGCTATCGGAAGCTCATCAACAATCGCGACAAAATAGCCTTCCAAGCCCTCAACAATAAAACCAGCATCATTCCCAACTAATCCTTTCGATAATAAATATTGGGTGTAGTTTTCGCTATCCATAAATACAAAATCATCGCCATCCATATACGAAAAAGTAGCTTGGCGACGCTCTAATTGAACATCAACAAGCTCATCATCACCACGCAGCGATAAATCAATTTTTTGCCCAGAAGGAATCGAAAACATTTGAATACGAAAGGTAGTATTGCCGCCACGCGCCGTTGGAGCTGAGCGTTCAACATCGCGTACAGAATAGATCGCACCATTATATTCAATAACAACGCCTTTTTTGATTTCATTGGCTTTCATTTGTATTTCCTTATGTTTTGTAAGACTTTAATAAAAATTATTAATTAACTAAATTATTAAATGATTATATTTTAATGATTGTATTTTAATTCTTGTATTTTAAACATCAGCTCCTTTAATGCAAGCGCGCGATGTGAGATTGTATTTTTAAGAGCAGGATTTATTTGAGCCATAGATAATCCTAAATCTGGTAAATAAAACAAAGGATCATAACCAAAGCCATTATCCCCGTGTGGCGCATCTAAAATAATTCCATCAATAGCCCCATCAGCAATAATTGGAGATGGATCATCCTTATGTCTCATATAAACTAAAACACAGCGAAAACGGGCTGATCTTTGTGCTTTTGGAACATTTTCAAGCATTTTAAGTAAGTGTTGATTATTCGCATGATCTGAATTAATCTCTAAATCAGGCATTAATTTTGATTCTATTTGCGCAAAGCGTGCCGAATAAATCCCAGGGCTGCCATTTAGATAATCAACTTCAAGCCCAGAATCATCCGCTATCGAGGGTAATCCTGATAAAGCTGCCGCATGCCGTGCTTTTAAGATTGCATTTTCCACAAAACTTAAACCAGTTTCTTCAATTGATGGAATTTTGTACTCATTTTGAGAAACAATATTGATATTTAAAGCATTAAATAATGCATTAAACTCAGTGATTTTCCCTTGATTATTGCTAGCTAAGATTATTTTTTTAGAAAATGATTGAGTTATATTAGAGTTAGTTATATTAGATTTAGTCATATTAATTTGCAACCATACAAATTAGCTCACCATTTTTATCATCAAGATTGATCAATAAATCAACAAGTTTCTCCGCAACCTTAACATCCTCAAACGCATCATCAACACCGTTAGGATTAACACTAAAACGCAGAGCTGAATTCACGCAGACGGGATCAAAACTATTAAAGCGTACTTGCGCCTGAACTTCGTGTTCTTGCGCAAATACAGACATTAAAGCTTGTAAACTAGCTTGTGCAACCGCGTAACTACCCCAATAAGCCTTACCTTTTGCAACGAGGCTATTTTGGCAGAAAATGACATTCGCCTTAGTCGTTGCAAGATACAGCAGCGGCAAACAAGCGTGGGTTAGATAAAAAACACTGTCGAGACCAACTTGCAAACTCATGCGCCATTTATCAGGAGTAAAATGCGCCAGCGGCGTTAGATTCGCTAATTGAGCCGCGCAATGGATTAAACCATCTACACGCCCAAATTCAACGGTTAAGGTATCTGCTAATTTATAAAAATCATCCGCAGTTGTTTTGGTAAAATCTAAAGGAATTAGCGCATGTTCAGCGTTGGAATCTATACTTGCGCTTATTTCAACAAGCGCATCATATACTGCTTCTAATTTTTTAGGCTTACGCCCAATCAAAATAACTGTTGCCCCAAGTGCCGCACATTGTTTCGCTGTTGCAGCTCCAACCGTGCCTGTAGCCCCCGTTATGACTATAATCTTTTGATGTAAGGGCAAAGATGAAGATAATGATGATGCGCTAGACATAGTTGTGCTCTTATTGCCAATAAATAAAGAGCGTTATCTTACTATTTCAGGCAAATATATTCATTAATTTTTAAAATCTACCTCTAAAATCCACTTTAAAGGTAGATTTTAGTTGATATTTTGCACTTTTTTATATTATGAGAGTAAATAAATAGCCTAGATAGTTATGATTGCATTGATTAATAAGAACTTTTAAAAATAAATAAATATACTCTTAAAATTAAATCACTTTAATATCTTCATTTTGTTATATTTATAATTTTTGATAATAGGTGAGATTAAGATTGCTATTTTATTTTTAAGTACTTGGGATAATTTTGAACATTGGCAACAACAATTACTTGATTGTGAACCTAATCTAGATATAAGATCAATCAAAAACATGGGTAATCCAGATGATATTGATATCGTCCTTGCATGGAAACCACCTGCTGGAATTTTCTCACAATTAACCAATCTCAAGTTTATTCAATCTTTAGGAATGGGGGTTGATCATCTCTTTGAATGCGCTGATTTACCAAGAAATATCCCCATAGCCAGAATTATAGATAACGATATGGGCATGCAGATGTCTGAATATGTGCTGTATGGCGTGCTCCATCATCATCGTTTATTTGGAGCTTATAAGGCACAGCAGCAAAACTCTATATGGAAGCCCTTATCTATGCCAAAACCCAAAGGTTCACGCATAGGAATTTTGGGGTTTGGAGTGCTCGGTAAAAGCGTTGCCGATACTCTTTTTGCACAAGGATTTCCTATATCAACTTGGTCAAATTCAAAGAAAAATCATGCAACTTATAGTATGTATCATGGAATGAATATGCTCGCTGATTTTTTAAAAAATACAGATATCCTAGTTAATTTATTACCGTTAACCTCGCATACACGCGGTATTTTAAATAAAAGTTTATTTGAACAATTACCTAAAGGCGCATTTTTAATAAATCCTGCACGCGGTGCCCATTTAATTGAAGATGATTTACTCGCATCCCTAGAGAATAATCAACTCAGCGGGGCCTTGCTTGATGTTTATCAAACAGAGCCTTTAACTGCGAATCATCTTTTTTGGAAGCATCCCAAAATAACGCTTACACCACATATCGCGGCGGTAACTAATCCTATTACGGCAAGTAGCCAGATTATTGAAAACTATCATCTTATAAAGGCAGGAAAGCAACCTAAGAACCAAGTTGAGTTCGTGCGTGAATATTAATGCTTAGTTTTAGTTGGAAAGGGCGTGCCTATCTTCCAGTTAGTTGATATTTCTTGCGCTTCTGTGAGTTGATCAGAGGTGAGATCTGACTCAATGTTGTCCCTATTTTCTTTAGCAAGATCAACACCTTGTTCCGCAGAAAGATTAAATAAAGCGTATGCAAGCACTTTATTTTTAGGCACACCCTCGCCATTTCTATACATCACACCTAAACTATATTGTGCGTAAGCATCTCCTTGATTTACTGCCAAGGTATGCCATTTAAGCGCTTCTTGGGCATTTTTAGGCACTCCATCGCCATCTTCATACATCACGCCTAAGCTATATTG
>BHEQ01000185.1 GCA_003864535.1 Gammaproteobacteria bacterium | reverse complement strand
TTGCAAGTCAGGCGGTAATCTCAGGTACGTATTCACTCACAAGGCAAGCCATTCAGCTAGGTTTTGCACCACGCATGAGTATTATTCACACCAGCAGCAAAGAAGAAGGGCAGATTTATATGCCTGCGGTTAACTGGATTTTATTAGTCGCGGTTATTTTTGTCGTGGCTATATTCAAATCTTCAGAAAACCTTGCTGCGGCATATGGTTTAGCAGTTACAGGCACAATGACAATCACTTCCATCTTATTTTGCCTTGTCATGATTTACAAATGGCATTGGTCTAAATGGATTGCAATACCGATTACTGTAATATTTTTGTGTTTTGATTTGGTCTTTTTTAGTGCTAATTTGCTCAAAATAATCCATGGCGGCTGGTTACCAATCATGATCGGTCTAGTTATTTTATTGATTTTCATGACTTGGTATCAAGGGAGAAAATTAATGCATGCGCAGCTCGATAATGACTTATCCTTTGCCAATTTGCGTAGCTATCTAGATAAACACGCAGTTCCATATGTAGATGGCACCGCGATTTTTATGACCGGCAATCCAGATTGCATCCCGCAGTCCTTATTGCATAATATTCGGCATAACAAAGTATTGCATAAGGAGATTGTTTTTCTAACTGTGCTTACAAAAGACACTCCTTTTGTTGATGCAAAAGAGCGCGTTAGTGTTACTCTGCTAGCACCTGGATTTCATCGTGTGATCGCCTATTATGGCTATAAAGAAACTCCAAATATGCAAAGCTTGTTTAAATCAATAGCCGAATATGAATTAGTTTTAGATATTCATACCAGCTCATTTTTTCTATCGCATGAGAATATTGCGCTAGAAAAAAAGCATCATATGAGTAAAATGCGCACTTATTTATTTATTTGGCTAAACAAAAACTCTGCCAGAACAACAGATTATTTTAAAATACCTGCCGATCGGGTTGTTGAGCTCGGTATCTTAATTAAGTTATAACCGTCATAAGAGCACATCTATGTGTGCTTTTACAGCTCCCCTGCAAAGGAGAGGCTCGGGTGAGGTTGGGTTATGATAATGCAATTCGCATTTGATCTATCACCTGTTTATAATCTGTTTGATTATAAATCGCACTGCCTGCAACAAATGTATCTGCGCCTGCATTTTTTATTTCTGTAATATTATCAAGAGTTACGCCACCATCAATCTCTAGGCGAATATCAAAGCCTGATTGATCAATCATAATTCTAAGCTCGCGCAATTTATCTAGAGCTGAGCTAATAAAAGATTGCCCGCCAAAGCCTGGATTTACGCCCATTACCAGAATCATATCGACTTTATCCATCACATAATCAAGGGCAGCAATTGATGTGGCAGGATTTAAAACTAAACCAGCTTTACAGCCTAACTCTTTAATTAATCCTAAAGAGCGATCTACGTGCAAGCTTGCTTCAGGATGAAACGTAATGTATGAAGCTCCAGCTTTTGCAAAAGCTGTGATCATGCGATCCACTGGGCTTACCATTAAATGAACATCTATAGGAGCTGTCACACCATAATCACGCAAAGCACTACAAATCATAGGACCAAAACTTAGATTCTCGACATAATGATTATCCATCACGTCAAAATGGATAATATCCGCGCCCGCTTGTAAGACAGCATCAACCTCTTCGCCCAATTTAGCAAAATTGGCAGATAAAATAGAAGGAGCAATCCATAAATCTTTTTTTGAAAGTACTTTCATATTCTTATCTCTTTATGGTTAGAGTTAATGGGATAAATATTTCTTAAACTCTGGGGTTTGTGGATTTTTAAAAATATCACTCCCAGATTCAATCACGCGTCCTTGCTCAAGATAAATAACATGACTGGCTATTTTTTTAGCAAATTTAATATCATGCGTTACAATAACTTGGGTTATACCTGTTTTTGCTAATTCATTAATTATATTTGCAATCTGAGCCGTTATT
Source organism: Gammaproteobacteria bacterium (assembly GCA_003864535.1). Classification (GTDB taxonomy): domain Bacteria; phylum Pseudomonadota; class Gammaproteobacteria; order Cardiobacteriales; family Wohlfahrtiimonadaceae; genus BHEQ01. Next base: position 2,144 of record BHEQ01000185.1, on the reverse strand, counting down.
TCAGGATCAAGTGCCGCGGTTGGCTCATCAAATAATAAAACACGTGGGCTCATCATTAAGGCGCGCGCAATAGCAACTCTTTGTTGTTGCCCGCCTGATAATTGTAATGGGTAACGATTATCAAGATCATCTAACTTAAGTGCTTTAATATGCGCTTGTGCTTGCGCTAAAGCTTCTGTTTTGGTGAGTATTTTAAGTTTAATCGGCGCGTGAATTAGGTTATCTAAGACGGTTTTATGGGGCCATAAATTATATTGCTGAAAAACCATACCTACCGTTTGTCTAAGTGCCCTTATGGTTGAGCTTTTTGTTGTTTTTGAGAAATCAACATGAAAATCAGCTATATCTAATTGACCTGATTTTGGCATCTCCAAACAATTTAAAACGCGCATAAGCGAGCTCTTACCTGCGCCAGATGGACCTAAAAGAACTAAAGTATCCCCTTTTTTACAACGCACGGATACATCAAACAAAACTTGAGTGGCCCCATAGGAGTAATTAATATTAGAAAGTTTGATCATAAATTAAAATTTAACATAGCCATAAAATGCCCAAATTATAAAAAGTTCCCAAATTATAATTTTAAAATAATGATATTTACCTAAATTAGATATTTATCATCCTGATGTTCATTAACTTAAAGTGCTTATAAGTTAAAAATGTTTTGCATCTATATCTAGTCTTTCTAAACGATATCCATGCTGATAAACAGCGCGCAAAAATAATCCATACTCTCCTTTTAAGGAAAGCTTGGTTCTAATTCTACTTATATGAGTATCCACGGTTCTTGTGTTTAAGTCAGCCGATGCCCCCCAAACACTTTCTAAAATATGCCCACGTGAAATAATTTTGCCAATATTATTTAATAAAAACACCATGAGCTCAAATTCTTTTTGAGTTAGCTCAATCAATTCATCATTGATATAAATCATACTGTTATCATATATAATTTTATACGCACCATAAACAGTATCTTTCTCCTTATTTAAGTCAGGATGAAAGCGTCTCAATAAGGCGTTTAGGCGTGCGCTAAGCTCTCCTTTTTTAACAGGCTTAGCCATATAGTCATCAGCACCTGCATTTAATGCAGCAATGATATCCTCTTCATTATCTTTTATAGTTATAAAGATAATAGGCACTTTCCAGTCTAGATTTTTTCTCACCCAGTCTAAAACTTCAATACCTTGAACATCAGGCAGCATCCAGTCTAAGATGAGCAAATCAAAAGAGCTTCTTTTTAATTCTCTTAAAAATACTTTTCCAGCATTAAACACGGTACAGTCGTGCCCTATTTCATTGATCCAAGCCTTAAGTATCGTCGACTGATCTAAATCATCTTCAAGTAATGCAATGCGCAAAATAAGTCACCATCTAGTATGTTTGGGTAATATGTTTAGGATTAAAACTTGATCATATTTTGCCATACTTTAATATATTTATATAGATCCTAATCATATTATAAATATAAAATGGCTATGAAATATAATAGCTAAGATCCTAGCGATTATATTTCTTGATTAATGCAGGAGGTTTATTTTCTGTAGTAAAGAATATATCTTGATCTTAGATAGAAAAATCAAATAAAAATCAAACAAAAGACTATGAGACTAATTAAATTTGTGGTATTGTTCGCACAATAATTTTTGCTATTGCATTAATTTGAGATAATTTGAAATTCTTTCAATGTGTTGATTTAAATTTATTCTATTCCGGAGGTTTATTCTATGAAAAAACAACTGACTACTGCATTAATTGCAGGTCTTTTGGTTTCAACTGGCGCATTTGCTGACCAAGCTCTTTCTGACTCACGTGGTGATGTTATTAAAGACAATTATGGTGATTGCGTTATGACGCTTGATGGACTTAATTCATGCGTTGAGGCAGTTCATACAGCAATTTCATTAAGCGGTGATGCGCATTTTGACTTTAACAAATCAACTCTAAAGCCAGCAGGCATTGCAAAGTTAGACCAACTTTATATTGATCTAAAAAATGCAGTAAAAGTAGAATCTATTAGATTAAGTGGTCATACTGATAGCGTTGGTTCAGAAAAATATAATAAGGACTTTCTGAGCGTCGCGCCCATTCTGTTGAAAAATACTTACTCGACAAAGGCGTTAGTTCTTCAATCATTACTTCAGCAG
>BHEQ01000184.1 GCA_003864535.1 Gammaproteobacteria bacterium | reverse complement strand
AAATAATATAAGTTTTAAGACTTAATCCCAATGCCTTTATGCATCACATATAAAGCAAAGCTAAATAATATGATCACTAAAACAGTTAGCATTGAGAGAGCTGCATAAATATTGATATCCGATACGCCAAGCATGCCATATCTAAAAGCATTAACCATATACAGGATTGGATTGATATGCGAGACACTTTGCCAAAATTCACTGAGCAAACTTACAGAATAAAACACACCGCCAAGATAGGTGAGTGGGGTTAAGACAAAGGTTGGGATAATCGATATATCATCAAATGTTTTGCCGTAAGCGGCATTGATAAATCCAGCTAAAGAAAAAGTAATTGAGGTTAATAAAAATACCAATAGAGTTAAGCTAAGATTAGTTAGCGGCAGATTTGTAAAACACATTGAAACACCTGTAACAATAAGCCCAACGGCAAACCCACGCGCGACACCACCTGCAACAAAACCCGTTATAATTAAATAATTAGGGACAGGTGAGACTAATAATTCTTCAATATGCTTACTATATTTTGCCCCATAAAAAGATGAGACAACATTAGCATAACTATTGGTGATAATACTCATCATAATTAAACCTGGCGCTATATATTGTGGATAGCTAAAACCGCCCATCTCGCCAATTCTAGCCCCGATTAGTTTTCCAAAAATAATAAAATATAAAGCGGTGCTAATCGCAGGCGGCAAGAGTGTTTGCGCCCAAATCCGAGTAAATCTTAAAATCTCTTTAACGAAAATAGTGTTAAAGGCAACAATATATGGGTGATTCATAGGGATATCTCTTTATTAGTTATTAATAATTAATTATTGAAAATTTAAAAAACGTAGCTCCTGCTCTATATTTTAAGCCGTTAATTTAAGGAATAACTCTTCTAATCGATTTGATTTATTTCTTAAAGAATCTATACGGATATTTTGCTTAGATAAGCCATCAAATACATCTTGAATTGTTTGAGGTTTAGTTACTGCAACTTCTAAGGTTAACGGGTTTATTTGAGAAATTATGATGCCATCAATTTTTGGTAAAATATTGTTTTCTTCCGTAAGATTTAAGATAAAGCTCTCAGTTTGAAGTTGGCGTAACAACAAATCCATCGAAGTTTGTTTGGTAATCTCCCCTTTATTAATAATAGCTATATTGCGGCACAGCAATTCTGCCTCTTCAAGATAATGGGTGGTTAAAATAATGGTTGTACCTTCTGCATTAATCTTCTTAAGTAACGCCCATGTTGCACGCCTAATCTCAATATCCACACCAGCAGTCGGTTCATCTAAAATAAGCAGTTTTGGACGATGCATTAAAGCACGCGCAATCATCAAACGCCGTTTCATCCCACCAGATAAAGCTCGCGATAGTTCTTTTGCTTTATCCGTTAGTTCAAGCATATCTAATAAAACTTTGGCACGCTCTTTGGCTTCATTGCGTTTTACTCCAAAATAACCAGCTTGATTGATTAAAATCTCATCACAAGGTTCAAATTGATTAAAATTAAATTCTTGCGGGACTAAACCAATGCATGATTTTACAAATCCGGGATCTTTATCAAATGATTTACCAAAGACGATAACCTCACCTTCAGATTTATCTACAAGCCCTGTTATAATGCCAATAGCAGTTGATTTACCTGCCCCATTTGGACCTAGAAGAGCAAAAAAATCACCCTCTTTAACGTTTAAATCAATGCCATGCAAAGCAACTTTGCCGCCTGCATAGGTTTTTTTTAAGTTTTTGAGTTCTAAAGCATTCATGCTGTAAAGAGCCTTTTCTTTTATGTAATAGTTAAGATAAATAAGTGGTTAGGATAAATAAAATAGTATGTAAAGAATAGCATGTAAAGATAGCAATGCAAAAATACCAGCCAAGACATCATCAATCATGATTCCAAATCCGCCAGATACTTTCTCGTCAAGTAACTTAATGGGGTATGGTTTTACAATATCAAATAGCCGAAATAAGATAAACCCTAAAATAACATTAAAAATACTCACAGGAACAAAAATCATGGTGATGAAAAAACCTACAAACTCATCCCAAACAATGCCGCCATGATCATGCACGCCTAATTCTTTACTTGCTTGATCACAAATCCAAATCCCTGCAATAAGCATACAAATAATCAGCAACAAATAAGCGTAGAGATGTAAATAGCTCGCAAAAAACCAAAGTGGCACAGCCATTAATGTGCCAAAAGTACCCGGAGCTTTAGGCGCACAGCCCGAGCCAAATCCTGAGGCTAAAAATTGGGCGATTGAGCCATTAACTCTAATTTTAACTTTATGATTCTTTTTAGATAACATACTCTTAATCCTCATTATTTCATTTAAAACAATGGTTGCGATAGTATAAACATTCAGCAATTGATTCTTTTATATCATCCAGCGCTAAATGCGTACCTTTTTTAGGAAAGATGGGAAGATCAGGATACCAGCGTTTAGCAAGCTCTTTAACGCTTGATACATCAATATTACGATAATGCAGATGCGCTAAAAGATCGGGCATATATTTTTCAATAAATTTGCGATCCTGCCCAATTGAATTACCACATAACGGCGATTGCTGAGGCTTAGTCCATTGCTTAATAAATTCTAAAGTTTGTTGCTCGGCCAAGCTTAAGCTTATTTTACTTTCTGAAATGCGTTTGGTTAAGCCAGATTCGCCATGAGTTTTTATACACCAAGCATCCATATTATTTAAAATCTCATCAGTTTGAAAGATTGCAATTTCAGGGCCTGTTGCTAGAATATTTAATTGTGAATCAGTAATTATGGTTGCAATCTCAATTATATAACAGTTGTTTATATCTAAACCCGTCATTTCTAAATCAATCCAAATCAGATTATTTTCTTGATCATTTTTTTGATTATTTTTTTTCATGTGCTTATTTATCCCAAACTTTATCTCAAACTTTAAAGAAGTGATTTTACTTTAAAGTTCAAATGAAAACAGAATCATATTTGACCCTTGGTCTAAATGAACCTACAATTGCTCACTTATTTTTCATATATTCAACGCAAGGCTTCTATGAGTGACAATATTATCAATGAGTTATCTCTTAAAAAAGCATCTACTTCAGGTGCGCTAATAATAGGTTTAGCGGGATTTATTTTAACAGATTCAGAAATTATCAGCTTAAAGCAAGTTATGGTAGTTGGAGTTATTTTATTTAGTAGAAATTACGCAAATCGCGAACAACTGCTAAAATTAACGATAAGTATTAAGCAGATAAACCCTGATTTAATCATATGTGTTGATCATGAAGGTGGGCGGGTACAGCGTTTTAGGGAAGGCTTTACCGATCTGCCAAATATGCGCTCAATTGGAGAATATTATCAGCAAGATCAAGCCTTAGCTATCAAGAAAGCCTATAGTATCGGCGTGATTATTGGGATTGAATTAATCTCAACAGGTGTGGATTTTAGCTTCACTCCCGTGTGTGATTTGGATTTTAAAGTAAATGCCGCAATTGGGGATCGTGCTTTTGATGGCAATCCAAATGCGGTAAGTAGCTTAGTCTGTGCTTTGCATAATGGTTTAAAATCAACAGGTTCTATCGGAATAGCCAAACATTTCCCAGGACATGGCTTTGTTGCTTCAGATTCGCATTTAGAAACTCCACATGATACACGCCCATTTAAAGTTATAAAAAACAATGATATTGTGCCGTTTAAAGCTTTAATTGAGCAGAAAATAGAGGGAATTATGCCTGCGCATATTATCTATACTGACTTTGATAATGAGCACACCGCGGTAAGTTCGGAAAAATGGATTAATTATCTTAAAGCTGATTTAGGTTTTAAAGGGATTGTTTTTTCAGATGATTTAGATATGGAAGGCGCAAAATCTTTGGGAGATGCCGCATATCGGGCTAATTTATGTTTTAGTGCTGGTGTGGATATTTTATTATGCTGTAATAATGTTGCAACTACTGCAGCTATTTTGGGCAATTGTGCTGAGAATTATGCACCTAATCTAGCCTTACAAGCAAAAATATTAGGCTTGAAAGCAAAACAAAGCTACTCTTTTGATTTTACACAAAATAATATCTGGCAAGAAGCATATAATATTGTTTTTGATCTACACTAAGTTTAGATAT
>BHEQ01000183.1 GCA_003864535.1 Gammaproteobacteria bacterium | reverse complement strand
ATTTGCAATCAATAAAATACTTTCTTTTGAAAAACAAAAAGGAAAAGCCTGATAATAATGTATTACTACAAAGTTCATGGAAATTTGTAACCAAACTAACATTTGGACAAATTATTAAATTAATAAAAAAACTTGATAAGATTCAAAAAAAAGAGTTAGGCCAGCTAACTGGTTTAGCTACGTGTGATAATGATGAGTTGAAAAACTTAAGAAACCATTTAGCGCATAATAAGCCCATCATGATTGCGCTTACGCATCCAGAAGCATCTGTGAGAAAAGAAAGAAATAGAATACTAAGTAAATTGCACCCAAATACTAAATATACAAAAATTGCAGGAGATTATATTACGCAATGTAAAAAGCACCCTCAAATTAATGAGGATGCTCTTTGAATTTAGCGAACCATTTAAATGGAAGCAACTAAACTCGATGGAAGAATTATAATTTAACTTGTATACCTTGTCAATCTCTTCTAAAAGTAAGAATATTGATCAATAAACTCTCTTTACCCCCGACATTTTGCATCAAAATTGACATTGACTATGTTCCTGCTAAATCAAACATAGCTTAAATTAATCATAACTTAAATCAGTCGCTTTACCTCGGAAAACATAATAAGAGAAAATGCTATACGCTAAAATAGTCGGTAAAACGACTAAAGTTCCCCATAAAATAATCCGTAAAGCTTCAGGGTCACTCGCTGCTTCCCAAATCGTTAAGCGACCTACAATAATATCAGGAAAAACGCTATACGCTAGCCCAATGTAGGCTAAGCTCATAATCCCAACACTACATACAAATGGAATCCAGCAGCCTTTATCATTTTTATTTGCTTGATATTTTTGTAATTTAGGTAAATAACAAAATAGGAAAATAAATAAACCAAAACTTAATAATGGCAACGGGGATAGATAGAAAAAGTTTGGTAATACAAACCATTTATCAAAAATAACTTGATTGGCAAACGGGCTAATTATTGAAATCAAACAAACCATTGCCGCAACACATAGCAGGCTATTTTTAATCCAATGCAAAGTGCTTGTTTGTAAAGAGCCTTCCATCTTCATTAATAACCAAGATGCTCCCAAAAGGACATAAGCAAAACTTAAACCAATTCCGACAAGCAGCGCAAATCCCCATGCAAAATAGCCTTCTGCAAATCCTGTAATATAGCGCCCAAGCATAATCCCTTGCATTAATGAGGCTAGAAGTGAGCCAAATGCAAAAATATAATTCCACGTTAATTGGTGAGCGGTTTTTACTTTAACCCGAAAATCAAAGGCGACGCCGCGTAAAATTAAACCAATTAACATCAAGGCAACGGGGAGATATAATTCTCCTAAAATCATGCCATGTGCTTTAGGAAACGCAACAAGGAGCAGCCCAATACCTAAGACAAGCCAAGTCTCATTTGCATCCCAAAAAGGACCAATGCTTGATATCATTTTATTTTTATCGTGGATGGTTTTAGTAAAGGGTAATAAAATACCAACACCTAAATCATAACCATCTAAAATAACATATAACCAAAGAGATAAAGCCATTAAACCTGCAAAAATGACAGGTAATGTATCTGCGTTAAAAAAATCCATGATATTGTTTTCCTTAGTATGCTTTTTGTGATTTAACCGCATTTTTTGCCATAAAAAACAGTACTGAAATATAACTGATTAATAAAAAAACATATAACGCCAAATACATGAATAATGTTGTTGCTATCATTGGGGCGGGGACTTTAGAAGCGGCATCTACAGTTTTTAATATTCCTGTTACTAGCCACGGTTGCCTTCCAATTTCAGTAACATACCAACCGGATAAAACAGCGACCCAGCCTGAAAAAGTCATGCCCAATAATATCCGTGCTTTTAATTTACCCAAAGGTTTATTTCTAAGCAGAGAAAAACAGCACCACCATGAAACCAAGAGCATTAACATACCCACGCCTACCATTACCCGAAAACTCCAAAAAACTTTGGCAACAGGTGGATGTAAATCTTTAAATTCATTCAGCCCTAAAATTTTACCATTAAGTTCGTGGGTTAAAATTAAGCTACCAAGTTTCGGAATGCTAAGCACATAATCATTACGCCGCTCTTTTTCATTGGGAAGAGCGAATAAATTAAGGGATGCGCCTGTTTCTGTATCCCAAATCGCCTCAATTGCGGCTAATTTTGCAGGTTGATGTTTGAGGACATTGAGCCCATTTAAGTCCCCAATAAAAATCTGGAGTGGAATTAAGATTGCCGCAAGATAGATCCCTGTTTTTAAGCCTAATAAATTACTTCTACTTTGATCGTCGTGCAAATAGCGATAGGCTGAAATACCCGCTATCAAAAATGCTACAACTAAGCCTGATGCTACAAGCATATGGCTTAGTTGATACGGCATCGTTGGATTAAAAATAACTGCAAACCAATCTAAAACGCGCACCCGCCCATCAACAATCTCAATTCCTCGAGGCGTTTGCATCCATGAATTAAGCGCTAAAATCCAAAATGCTGAAAAGCTTGTACCAATGGCGACGAGTAAAGTTGCAATTGTATGAATACGGCGCGAGACGCGTTTTTGTCCAAACAGCATAATTCCTAAAAAAGTCGCTTCTAAAAAGAAAGCCGTTAGAACTTCATAGGCAAGTAAAGGCCCTGCAACATTGCCAACCGTCTGCATATAGCCTGGCCAGTTTGTCCCAAATTGAAAACTCATGGTTACGCCTGTAACAACGCCTAAAGCAAAGGTAAGCGCAAAAATTTTCACCCAAAAGCTATATAATGCTTGCCATGCAGGGTCATTTGTCTTGTTTGATCGATATTTAAAGAAGAGTAAAACCCAGCTTAAAGCAATGCTAATTGTTGGGAATAAAATATGAAAAGAAATATTAGCCGCAAATTGGATACGGGCTAATACAATTGGATCTGACAACATAATTGTTCCTTATATTTTTAGCTTATGGGCACATCTATAAATTGCTTTATATCTTATGCATGGGGTACATGCGAGCTTTGCGTTCCTATTCTTGCTAGGATTATTCAAGGGACAAATCATAGGTTGATTATTTGATAAAGTCAAACATGATCTTGCCGCGATTTTAAAATAGAATGACGATATTTTTTTAGGAGTTTATAAGCAATACGAATGCCAAATAAAATCCCAAGTAAAATGCTATAAATTACGGGTCTAAATAAATCAATTTTCACAAGCCATAAATAATGAATGCAGCCTAAAATTGCGATTAAATAGCTTAGATAATGTAAACGTTGCCAATTCTTACCACCCATCTTTTTTATCATCCAATTAAATGAGGTTAAAGCTAGTGGAGTCATTAAAAGGATTGCGGCACAACCTACGGTGATAAATGGGCGTTCAAAAATATCTGCAAACATACTGTTTAAATCAAAAAACTGATCAAACCATATGTAAGTTATTAAATGTAAACATCCATAAAAATAGGCATATAAGCCAAACATTCTTCGATATGAGATGACAAAATTTACTTTAAATACCAGTTTAATTGGCGTAAGAGATAAGGTAATCAGTAATAATCGCAGTGTCCAAACGCCTGTTTCACGCGTTAACACTTCAAGAGGATTTGCGCCAAGCCGCTGTGCATAAAAATTAAACCCAAGCAAGATTGCAGGGAGTAAACACATGCAAAAAAGTCCCCGTTTTAAAAATATTATTTGTTTCCGAGTCATACTATCTCCCATTGGTTTATCATACTAAGATATTAACGTAGAAAAAGCACAAATAGATGCGCTCTTACTATATTCACTTGCAATATTTACTCACCATAAAGGAGCTCCTTATGATTATCAAAAGACCTCAGGATATTTTACCCTCAGAGATTACCTCGGAAACACACTATAAGACGCGGCGTGAATTCATAAAAACGGCAGGTTTAATCGCAGCTGGGCTTTTTTGTCCGATCTCAATGGCGCAACCTTCTTCAAATAAGAAGATTATTTTACCAAATGGTGATTTTGCGAGTATCAACAAAAATCAAATAAGTACTGATGAGGCGCTTACTCCTGAAAAAGATATCATAAGTTACAATAATTTTTATGAATTTGGGCTTGATAAAAGTGATCCTGCAAAAAATGCGCATACTCTTAAGCC
>BHEQ01000182.1 GCA_003864535.1 Gammaproteobacteria bacterium | reverse complement strand
AGATTAATCCGTGTGCAGTTATTTATATTAACGCAATAATTCTAACTCTGCCATCAAAAAATTCTTATCAACTGAATATTACTATAACGAGTTGATTTTGATTTTGATCCAGAAAAATAAGAGGGTAATTTAAGCTTAAAATTTATTTGGGGAGATTCAATGATTATTAAAGAATCCTTATGAATCAATTTATTATCTAAAAATAATCCAGCAATTATATCGAGTGTATTTTGTTGGAGATTTAAAGCAAATGGGGGATCAATCCAAATAATGTCATAAATTCTGGATTTATTCTCCGCATTATTTATTAAATAATTATTTATAAAATCTAATGCTGATAATTGATAAATATGCGCTTTTTCAATAAAATTTAAGTTAATTAAATTATCTAAAATATTAGCGGCAGCGCGTTTATTAAGCTCAATAAAATCGACACCAGCAGCACCGCGTGAGAGAGCCTCTATGCCTAAACTCCCCGAGCCTGCAAATAAATCTAAGCAATAACTTCCTTCAATATATGGGCTGAGCCAATTAAAAATAGTTTCCTTCATCCGGTCAGATGTTGGGCGTAAACCATCGCTATCAATCACATTTATTTTACGCGAACGCGCAGATCCTCCAATAATTCTTACAAAATTATGGGGTGCTGTAGATGCTACTTTAAATAGGCGTGTTGATCTGATGATTTCTTGTTCATATTTTAAATTAAGGAGCCAAATCTTTATCTGAATGCGCTTCTATCCATGTTTTTACTTGGAGCATTAACGCATCAGGTTTTATCCCTTGTGTTAAAATAGGTGCACCGATAACTATATGAATTGTACCTGCATTTTTCAAAAACTTACCGCGCCCCCATGCGAGCCCTGCATTATGACTAATGGGTAGAATTGGAATTTTTAATATGCTTGCCAAAGCAAATGCACCCATTTTATATTTACTAGCATCTCCTGGTTTTACCCGAGTTCCTTCTGGAAACATCATAATAGACGTTCCTTCGGCAAGATGTTCTTTAGATTTGCGAATCATATACTTAAATGCTTTACTACCTTCAGATCGATTAATCCCAATCGAGCGTAACGACCATAACATCCACCCAAAAAATGGAATTAAAAATAATTCACGTTTTAAAACATATGCGTGCTGCGGTAACATTGCTGACATAAAAAAAGTTTCAAATGTTGATTGATGTTTACATAAAACTAAACTTGGCTGGAGCTTTAAACTCGCAAAATGTTCAAGCCCATCAACTTTATAAGTAACCCCACAACTAACTTTAAGCCACCATAAAGAAAACTTACTCCAATATGGATAAAGCTTCCGCTTAAATTTAAGATTGCCAAATAAACCAATAAACCCAAAAACAGGCAAGACTAACAGACCATTTAAATACCAGCCTATAATAAAAATAACTGAACGTATTCTTTGCATAATCAACCTCATATTTATCAATATATTTAGGAATATGTTTATATCTATGTGTGCTTTTTTAGTTAACAAGCTGTAAACAAGCACTTGGCAATGGTGCTTTAACTGCTTTTGGATATGTTGATTTTAGCACTTTTTTAGGATATAAAATTGCATCAGATTGATCTTTTATCCAGTTATCTAGATCTTTATTACAACCAGTTCCTTGAGCCAGAGCTGCTTGATTTTTACAGTCTTTTTGCCCTTTAGGGCATTTTAAGCGCACATGAAAATGGCTATCGTGTCCCCACCAAGGTCTGATTTTTTGGAGCCATGCACCATTTGGTTCTTGCTCACACAAAGCACGTTTTATCACAGGATTTAAAAAAATACGCTCAACTTGTGGATCTTGCGCGGCTGTTTTAAGGAGCTCAAAATAAGAATCACGCCAATATTTATTCAGGCGCATTCCAGCTTTATCAGTCACACTGCGCATCTTCATGGTTTCGATATTCGCAGATTTAAATTCTTGCGGATTTGTCTGATATAACCAAATATCAATATCTAAACCTGATTGATGACTAGCGTGATCTGAAGACATAGGTCCGCCCATAGCCTGACTCATATCCCCAAGTAAGAGTAAATGCTGCTGCGATGCGCTAAAATTCCCCATTCTTTTGACAAAATCAATAAGATTTGGATGCCCATAATGACGATTACGGCTTTGGCGCATGGTTTGATAGCCTAAACCTGCTGGAGCTAATTTCTGCGCCCCTGTAATACAGCCATTACTCGCACTCCCATAAACATTTAAAGGCAAATCTCTGGGAGCTTTAATTGCCGACCATGCATTTGGCGCAGCGTATAAATAGCCACTCATGAAAACTAACACATTCGCAAGCGTTAAAAAATATTTAAGCTTGATTTTTGTATTTATATTTATATTCATAGCATTAAACCATACGCATATGTGGGAATAATAAAACATCGCGGATTGAAACAGAATCAGTAAAGAGCATGACTAAGCGGTCGATACCAATGCCTTCACCTGCGGTTGGAGGCATGCCATATTCTAAAGCTGCAATAAAATCAGCATCATAATGCATCGCCTCGCCATCTCCTGCATCTTTTTCGCGCACTTGTTCCATAAAACGCTCATGTTGATCTTCGGCATCATTTAGTTCTGAAAAACCATTCCCTAATTCACGTCCTGCAATAAAATATTCAAAGCGATCAGTAATCTCACTATTATGATCATTTTTACGCGCTAAAGGAGAGACTTCAGTTGGATACGCCGTGATAAAAGTTGGCTGAATAAGCTTAGTCTCAACCTGTTCATCAAAGATATTCATTAAAATTTTACCCCAGCCTTCAGAAGGTTTATGCGCTATTTTTAAAATATCCGCTAGAGCAACAACTCCTTCGCGCGTATTTAGATCAAGACCTTGGGCTTGTGGCGTGTATTTAATGACTGACTCAACCACACTCATTCTTAATGCAGGCACACCAAAATTAAGATCAACACCCTGATAACTAACGATTGTTGATCCAGATACTTTGGTTGCAATGTCATGCATTAAAGCATCTGTAAAATCCATAAGATCATTAAAATTTGCATATGCCCAATAAAATTCTATCATTGTAAACTCAGGATTATGCCGCGTTGATACACCTTCGTTTCTAAAGTTACGATTTATTTCATATACTTTTTCAAAGCCACCAACAACCAAACGCTTTAAATATAACTCTGGAGCAATACGTAAATAAAATGGCATATCTAGTGCATTATGATGCGTTACAAATGGCTCGGCACTCGCTCCGCCAGGAATTGGCTGCATCATTGGTGTTTCCACCTCAGCAAATCCATGCGCGTCAAAAAAATTACGCAAAGTACGAATAATTAAATTACGCTTGTTAAAGACATCCCGCGAGGCAGGATTCATAATTAAATCTAAGTAACGCTGACGATAACGCGCCTCAACGTCAGTAAGTCCATGAAATTTATCAGGCAAAGGGCGCAAAGATTTAGTTAATAAACGCAATTGACTCACCCGAATGGTAAGCTCACCCTTATCAGAGCGTGACATACAGCCTTTTATTCCAATAATATCGCCAATATCCCAACGTTTAAACGCTTCCATTTTCTCCGAGCCAATTAATTGGGTATTTAAAAATAATTGAATATCTCCTGATTGATCCCGAATTGTGGCAAAGCCAGCTTTCCCAAACAAGCGTTTAAGCATCATTCGCCCAGCAACGCTAACCTCAAACGCAAGCTCGTTTAAGGATTCTTTATCCATATCAGCAAATTTAGTCTGTAAATCATTAGCTAAATGTTCGCGCTTAAAATCATTTGGAAAGGCATTACCTTCAAGCTCGCGGATCTTTTTAAGCTTTTCACGCCGCTCCGTAATTAAATGATTTTCATCGCTATTATTATCTGTCTCTATTTGATTAGATTCTGTATTTGCTTGATTACGATCACTCATAAAATTTTCCCTTAGATTAAAATGGTGCATATAATAACATTTATAACATTATAATTTAGCATTCTAAAGGGCACATCTATTAATTGCTTTTTATGAGATGCCATATGATAAGCATGCGTATTATTTTATTTATTGCTTAAAAATTGATAAAGCAACTTTAAAAAAATGATAAATCATCCTTATTAAGCTATAAAATAGGTAAATAATCACATCAAGATG
>BHEQ01000181.1 GCA_003864535.1 Gammaproteobacteria bacterium | reverse complement strand
ACGCTTAGCGGTCCTTTCTAACTTACAGATGGGGAATATCCCTATTTTGATAGTTGCTATACCAAGCTTGATGCAGCGTTTATGCCCACCAAGTTTCTTATCCGCGCATGTTTTAACGCTAAAATGTGGTCAAAAATTTAATCGTGAAATATTTAGAAGCCAGCTGATTGATGCAGGTTACAATCAAGTATCCCAAGTGATTAGTGTTGGTGAATTTGCGATTCGTGGTGCTTTATTTGATTTATTTCCAAATAGTGAAAATCCGATTCGGATCGATTGTTTTGGGGATGAGATTGATACTTTAAGAACTTTTGATCCTGATACGCAGCGGACATTACAAGAGGTTAGCTCGGTTAATATTTTGCCGGCGCGTGAGTTTGAGGCAAATGAAATAGGAATTACCCGTTTTAGGCGTAAATTTAGGGAAAGCTTTGAAGGCGATCCTGCTATTTGCAATATTTACACCGATGTAAGTAATGGAAATTTCCCAGCAGGAATTGAGAGCTATTTACCTTTATTTTTTGAAGAGACTTCTATCTTATTTGATTTTCTAACTCAAGATTTTGCAAATCAAGATTTTTCAAATCAAGATTTTGCAAAGCAGAAAAATAATATAAAAAATACTACGCTTATTTGTTATCCGAATATATCCGAAAGTGCAATAAATACATGGGCTTTAATAAATCAACGTTATGAAAGTTATCGCTATGATCGCAAACGTCCCTTATTAGCTCCTGAACGCTTATATTTAGCACCAGAGGCTTTAAATGGGCTGATCCAAAGTTATCCTGTGATTAATTTGGATTTTGAAAAAGATATTTATCAAGCAATTAATATAAACCAATTACCTGATTTTTTAAGTACTGAAAAACAGCCTGTTATTTTAATTACCGAAAGCGCAGGGCGGCGCGAAAGCTTTCTTGAAAAATTACGCAAGCTTAATTTAGCCCCAATATTATTTGACGCGTTTAATCAAGCATTACACGCAAAGCCGCCTTTAAGCTTAGTTATTGGCTCGCTTGAAAAAGGTTTTGCCCATAAAAACCCTAGTTTTACAATATTAACTGAAGCGCAATTATTGGGAATAAAACCAAGTGCGCAACGGCGCCGTGCCAAGACTACCGATCAAGATGCGCTTATCACCGATTTAGATGCGCTCAAAATAAATGATCCTATCGTCCATTTGGCGCATGGAGTCGGGCGCTACCTTGGGCTTGAGATTATTGAAGAAACTGAATTTGTCGTAATCGCCTATCAAGGAAATGCCAAATTATACGTGCCTGTTGCAAGTCTTGACCTGCTCTCGCGCTATTCTGGAGCAAGTTCTGAGCACGCGCCGTGGCATAAATTAGGCTCGGAAGCTTGGGAGAAAGCGTGTAAGAAAGCGGCGGAAAAAGTTCGCGATGCCGCAGCTGAGCTTTTAGATATCTACGCGCGGCGCGAGGCACGTACTGCGGTTGGTTTAGTTTTTGATACCGCAGAATATGAGAGTTTCTCCGCTGATTTTCCGTTTGAAGAGACCGCAGATCAAGCCGAAGCCATTCGCGCCGTCACCAGTGATTTAATGCTTGGAAAGATGGATAGAATAATCTGTGGTGATGTCGGTTTTGGTAAAACAGAAGTTGCGATGCGTGCGACGTTTATTGCAGTTTCAGGTGGGACACAAGTGGCGATTATCGCGCCAACAACTTTATTAGCGGAGCAACATGCGAAAAACTTTGCGGATCGTTTCGCCAACTGGCCTTTTAAAGTAGGCTCTTTATCACGCTTTAGAACCGCAAAAGAAATAAAAGAAGCACTTGTAGATTTAGAAAATGGCAAGCTTGATATTGTCATTGGCACGCATAAATTATTATCTTCCGATGTTAAATTCAAACAATTAGGTCTTATGATCATTGATGAAGAGCATCGCTTTGGCGTGCGCCAAAAAGAGCAGCTTAAAAATTTACGCGCCGATGTCAGCGTGCTCACGATGACCGCAACTCCGATTCCGCGCACTTTAAATATGGGTTTATCAGGCTTAAAAGCGCTCTCGATCATGGCGACACCGCCAGATGGACGCTTAGCGGTTAAGACTTTTCATAATGAATGGTCAGATGCGCTAATTTTTGAAGCCTTAATGCGTGAATTTACCCGCGGCGGGCAGGTTTATTTCTTGCATAATGATGTGGCAACGATTCATATTATGGCGGATACTTTAAGCCGTATCTGTGAAAAACAGGGCAATACCGCGCTTAAAATAGGGATTGCCCATGGACAGATGCGCGAGCGCGAGCTTGAACAGGTAATGCTTGATTTTTATCATCAGCGCATTAATTTACTTTTATGCTCAACTATTATTGAATCAGGAATTGATGTTGCAACAGCAAATACTATCATCATTAATCGCGCCGATAAGCTTGGTTTAGCCCAATTGCATCAATTACGCGGCAGAGTGGGGCGCTCATCCCATCGAGCTTATTGTTATTTAGTAACTCCTGAGCCTAAAACTATCTCTAAAGATGCTATTAAACGCATTGATGCTTTAATGGAAAGCACTGATTTAGGCGCAGGTTTTATGTTGGCAAATCATGATTTAGAGATTCGCGGCGCAGGCGAGCTTTTGGGCGAATCTCAAAGCGGACAAATCAACGAGATTGGTTTTGGTTTATATATGGAGATGCTTTCTAAAGCAGTTGAGGCAATCAAACAAGGCGTTGATATTGATCTATCTGCACCTTTTGCGGCAGGTGTAATGGTTGATTTATCCCAAGCAGCGTTTATTCCTGATGATTATCTACCTGATGTTCATTTGCGTTTAACCTTATATAAACGCATCGCCAGTGCTAAAAATGAAGCTGCGCTTGAGGAATATAAAATCGAGATGATAGATCGCTTTGGTTTATTACCCGAACAAGTAAATACTTTATTTAAAATCGCAAGAATCAAACAAGTCGCTAATCAAATGAAATTACACAAAATAGATGCAAATAAAGATGGCGTGCGCATCGTATTTGGCAACGCCCCTAAAATAAATATCAGAGCGTTAATAGAACTTGTACAAACGCGCCCGAATTTATATCAACTCCAAGGACAAGAAGTCCTTAAATATAAACTCCCTTTGGATAATTTAGAACTACGCTATAATGCTGTTTTGGGCATTTTAGATAAATTAGATATTGCGCATGTTTGAGTTGATATATAATTTTATTGATATGTGCTTGAGTTTACACGCGCTTTAGTTTATATATGTTTGAGTTTATATGAGTTTGATTAGAAGGCAAATATTATGGATATTCCAGTATTACAAGCACCAATTTGGTTTGATGACGTTAAAGGCGTGGGTAGAATTGAACTTAACTTTGAACCAGATCAACGCGTTTATACCTTAATTGGCGAAAATGGAATTGGTAAAACCAAGGTCTTAGAGTGTTTATTTCAAATGCTATTTTGTTCAAGTGGAATTTTTAAAGAAAACGTGTCTAGAGGTGGAGCCTTCTTCGTTCAAAATAAGTTTGTTAGAACAAATAAAGCAATATCAGCAAGCAACCCTACAGATAATTCAAAACCTGCCTTTAACTATGTTTATATTTACAAAAATATGGTTGAATATTTTGCTTCTCATAAATTACCATTTATCTTTTTAGGCTCACAAAGTAGAGATTATATTTCAGATAAAAAACCACAAAAATCAAAACTTATTGGGTCTTTTACAAAAAGACAAACTGCATATTTTAGAACTATTGAGGAGTCTATGATTAATAACTTCTCAACCATGAATATGGAGACAGATATCTCTGCATGGTTTTTAACAAGAGCGCAATCTGCCAGCAACTTTCAAAAAGAAGCGGATAATAGAGAAATAGAAATAATTACTGTTTTAGAATTACTTAATAAGATTGATTCTAGTATTTCCGCTAATCCAAAGGATCTTGGAATTAATGGAGAAGGACATGTTTATTTGAAGATTAATCAACAAAAAAGGGCATTGCATGAGTTAAGCTCAGGATTTGCCTCTATTCTAAAAATAGTGCAATCAATTGTAGTGGGGTACGGGTACTTTACTAATGAAACTCAATTACAAAATGTGCGAGGTATTGTTTTAATTGATGATATTGAAAGCCATTTACACTCAAAATGGCAATCAACCATTATTG
>BHEQ01000180.1 GCA_003864535.1 Gammaproteobacteria bacterium | reverse complement strand
ATTTTGTGCTCAATGGCTTGCGTGCTCAGTTTATGGATGTAATTCAAACAGTTGTTAATGAGATTAATGGTACACCTTTAACGATTAAATTTGGAGTTGGGAGTAGTGATGATTATAAAGAATCTAAGCAAAATATCCTTAAAAAAACGCCCAAAAGACCAGTTAAACCACGCTATGTCAGCGAAAATTCTATCTCTGAAAAACCTTTAGAAACAAGCAATCTAAATCCTGAGTTTAGTTTTGATAATTATGTGGAAGGAAAATCAAATTGTTTTGCCCTAGCTGCGTGTTCAGGAGTTGCAAAACAGCCAGGAACTGCACATAATCCTTTGTTTATTCATGGAAATACAGGGCTTGGCAAAACTCATTTAATGCACTCTGTCGGTAATGCTATTTTAGAGACTTATCCTGATGCTAGAATTATGTATCAACATTGTGATAGTTTTATTGAAGATATTGTCCGCACCATTCGTAATGGCACCATCAATGAACTGCGTCATTTTTATAAATCATTAGATGCGTTACTGATTGATGATATTCAACTTTTATCAGGTAAAGAGGCATCCCAAGAAGTATTTTTCCATACTTTTAATTCACTTTTAGATGGTGGACATCAAGTTATATTAACTTGTGATCGTTATCCTAAAGAGCTTGATGCGATGGAAGATCGGCTTAAATCACGCTTTGCCGCAGGTCTTATTGTTAATATAGAACCGCCTGAATTTGAACATCGCGTGGCTATTTTGCAAAGAAAAGCAAGCCACTGGGGCATGAATCTGCATGAGGATTGTGCTTTTTTTATCGCCCAGACAGTAAGATCGAGCATTCGTGAGCTTGAAGGGGCTTTAAAGCAAACTAATGCAATAGCAAGTTTTAGAGGCTCAGAATTAACTCTTGATATTGCCCAAGAAGCTTTGGCAAATTTAGTTGAGATTCAAGCAAAACAAATCACCATCGCAAATATCCAAAAGATTGTTTGTGATTATTATAAAATAAAAATTGTTGATCTTAATGGTAAATCACGTGCGGCTAATTTTGCAAAACCGCGGCAAATAGCAATGTATATCGCACGGATGCATACTCAATGCTCTTTACCTGAAATCGGGCGTGCTTTTTTTCGTGATCACTCAACTGTCATGCATGCTTGCACTAAAGTTGGCAAAGACTTAAAGCTCGATGATTTGCAATTAAAGCGCGATTTAGATGCTTTAAGTGGCGTTTTAGGGATTTAATAATATTTAAAGCTCCTCCCCTAAATCCCCCCTTCGCAGGGAACACTCAATGTTGTGGGACTTTTAGAGCTCCTCCCTTGTGAAGGGGAGGCTGGGAGGGGTTATTTAAAAAGCTCAAGTTCGCTTAATAAGTTATTGATTAACTCAGTTGCAGATAGAGACTCACAACGTGTAAATCCAGTCCCCGCCCACAAGGGTAAATGATCTGCATTATTAGCTTTGAGCCCATGTTGTCTTATACATTGGGTGAGATTATTTTGAATGGGAAAAGGGGCGATTACTTCAGAGCTAGCTGTTTCAAGCTCAATGGTTGCTTTATTTTTTAAGCCACGCGCCCATTTGCCAGACCACGCTTTGGTGAGAATTAAATCGAGCTCATTTGCCTCTAAAAGGCGTAGCTTATAAGCATAACTTGCGCCAGACTCAGAGCTACATAAAAAAGCGGTGCCAAGCATAACCGCATCTGCGCCAATAATTGTTGCCGCGATAATATCCTTAGCATTCATAAGTCCACCAGCGGCAATTATTGGCAAAAGTGGGATTTCTTTTTTGATTTGGTAAATTAAAGCATTGAGCGGTTGCATCACCTGAAGCGGATCGCCGATAAATGTAGCTCTATGTCCACCTGCTTCAAGCCCTTGTAATACCAATGCATCAGCACCTTTATCCTCCCATAAAATAGCCTCTAAGAGATGGGTTGCAGTGCCTATGATTTTAATTTTCGCATGCTTTAATTTATCGAGAATTACTTGATTTGGTATCCCAAAGGTAAAACTTACCGCATGAATATTCTCATCAATTAACAATTGAATTTTTTCTTCAAAATCAGGAAGATCATCCCTAATTGGATATGTTTGATTTTGAGTTATGCCTAAGTTTTGGCAGACAAGGTCGATATGATCACTGGCGGCAATTAACTCATCTTCAGCGTAATTGACCGAAGTGCTTACAAATAAGTTAACGCAAAAGTTATGCTCGGTAAGAGCACGCACCTCTTTTATTTCAGCTTCAAGCTGCGCATAAGTTAAATATCCAGCGGCAATAGTCCCCATTATGCCAGTATTAGCCGCAGCAGCTACAAGTTCTGGCGTGCTAATCATTCCCGCCATCGGTGCTTGAAAGATAGGATGGGCTATATTAAAAATCTGGTTAAGCTTAGAAGTTGGGTTTGAAGAGTTGCTCATTTTATGCCTTCTTTTTAGGTTAAATATCAGTTAAATATCAGTTAAATATAATTAAAGTCTAGTTGGATTGTTAATAAAGTCAAGTCAACTTATTATTATAAATAATTATTAATGTAAAAAAAAGTGAGTTATATCTTAAGGTGTAGATTAAAATTGCATAATCGTTTGAGTTTTAATCGTATAATAGCAACCCCTTCGCTCAATAAGCTCTCATATTTCATGACCTCTCTAACTCTTGCTCCTCTTTTAAATATTGCCCAACGTGCCATGCTTAGTGCTGGAAAAAAAGTGTTTTTCTTGAGAAATAATGTTGATAGCTTTAGCCCAATTCAAAAAGCTGATCCAATTTTGGCACTTGAACTTTCTAAAATTATCGAAAAAGAGATTATTAATGAATTAGCATATTCATTTCCTGATCATAAGATTAATGTTGCCAGTGACTCATCAGGAGCATATAGCTCTGAAAATAATGAACATCAATGGCATATAGGGATTAGTGGTATTGATAATCTAATTCATAGCTTCCCGTTTTACGCGGTATCTATTGCCTATTGCTTTAACGGAAAAACTCAATTAGGCATTGTTTATAACCCCGCAACGGAGGAATCTTACGTTGCAATGCGCCAAGAAGGTGCAACTTTAAACGATAAACGCATCCGCGTGGCTAAGCCTAATGAGCTTCTGGCTAATTCTTTTATTTCTCTAAATACAAATTATTGTCATACTAAAAATGAAGATGCATTAGCTCTTATTCCAAAATTATCCAAACAAGTTAAGGATATTAGGATGTTAGGATCAGAAGCACTTGATCTTTGCCTACTTGCAGAGGGCTGCGTCGCTGCATTTATTGGGCATTCATTAAATTATACCCAAATAGCTGCTGCGCAATTAATCGCTACTGAAGCTGGGGCTATTTTTGTTGATTTTAATGGGGCGGATGCGGATCAATATACACAAAATATACTGGCATGTTCCCCAAAACAGCTCAAGCTTTTTTTGAAAAGCCTCGCATAGGATTTTAGATAAAGTGCCAAAAATAAATAAGATAATCTGCCAGACTAATTTTGATCTAAGTAGCTATAACACTATGGCTATTGCTTTGAAATGTAAATGTTTTGTAGATCTTGTGCATATTAATCAATTAGATGAGATAAATAATTTAGACGAACCTTTATTAGTTTTAGGTTCAGGCTCTAATATTTTATTTATTAATGATTATCAAGGAACTGTTATTTATAATAAAATACTTGGGCGGGAAATTCTTAAAGAAGATGCTGCGCATATTTGGCTGAAAATCGGAGCAGGGGAAAACTGGCATGATATTATCATGTATACGCTCTCTAACTATTGGTATGGATTAGAGAATTTAAGCTTAATTCCAGGTACGGTAGGCGCAGCTCCTGTGCAAAATATTGGAGCGTATGGATCTGATATTTCAGGTTTTATTGATCATGTCGAGGCTTATAATTTAAGTGATAAAACTTATACAAAGATTGAAAATAAATCTTGTCAATTTGGATATCGCGAGAGTCTTTTTAAGCAGCAAAATAAAAAATTTATCATCACCTATGTAATTCTTAAACTACTTAAAAAACCTAAGCTTAACCTAAGTTATAAGATACTTAAAGATGAATTAACTGCTTATCAAAATAAATATAATATTGAGGTGGCAAGTGCTCATGATTTATCTCAAGTAGTGATTAATATTCGCAGTTCTAAATTACCTGATCCTAAAC
>BHEQ01000179.1 GCA_003864535.1 Gammaproteobacteria bacterium | reverse complement strand
TCGAGTAATAAAATCTTCATCGGTTGTAAGGCTGCCATTAATAAAGATACCGCTTGCCGCTGCCCACCTGATAATAAACCCATCCGATCTGTAAGACGATTTTCCAAGCCTAGACCTAAGCGTGCCAGCTGATCTTTAAATACTTGGCGTTGCTTATTGCCTGCTATCGCCAAGCCTAAGCCGCGATTTTTACCGCGTGCATTGGCAAGAGCCAGATTCTCTTCAATCGATAAATCAGCACAAGTGCCAGCTAATGGATCTTGAAAAACGCGAGCAACTAATTGGGCGCGTTTATGTGGCGCAAGTGAAGTAACATCTTTATTATTAATTAAAATATTTCCAGAACTTGCGCTTGCCTCACCTGAGATAATAATAAGTAAAGTTGATTTTCCAGCCCCATTTGAGCCGATCACCGTTAAAAACTCACCTGCATTAATATGAAAATCAATCCCTCTAATTACATGATTTTCAAGAACGGTCGCTTCATTAAAAATTACATGAATATTATTTAATTGGATCATTTGCGCACTCCACGTTTTGTTTTCTTGAATTTCTGACGCATAACAGGCAAAACAAGCGCAAATCCTACTAGAACAGCAGTCACTAAATTTAAATCAGATGCTTGTAAACCGATAAAGTCAGCCTCTAAAGCAAGAGCTATCATAAAACGATAAATAATCGAGCCAAAGATACAAGCTAAAATAGACCATAAAATTGAGCGGGTTGGGAAGAGTGTTTCTCCTGCAATAACCGCGGCTAATCCGATTACTATCGTGCCAACGCCTGTAGTGACATCTGAAAATCCTTCTGATTGGGCAAATAAACTCCCCGCCAGCGCAACTAGCGCATTAGAGATTCCCATGCCAAGTCCTATCATCAAGATTGTATTAATGCCATTCGCGCGGCTCATGCGTGTGTTTTTACCTGTAGCACGCATTGCCAGCCCAATTTCTGAATTTAGAAAGCGAATGATAATGAAACATAAAATCAAAATCATAAAGCTTAAGCCAATTGGGAGTAAAATATAACTTGGGATACTGTAAGACCCTAAGCTTATCCCATCATCTAATGGAGTGAAGATTGTTTTTCGATTAAGTAAAGAAATATTAGGCCCACTCATAATCCGTATATTAATCGAATACAATGCAATCATCGTTAAAATACTGGCGAGCAGATTTAAGATATTTAATTTTAAATTAAGCCAAGCGGTTAAAATTCCTGCAATAAAGCCACTGATAACCGCAGCAATCATCGCTATAAAAGGATTAACCCCAACAACTAATAGTGCTGCGGTAACCGCAGCTCCCAAAGGAAAGCTGCCATCAACCGTAAGGTCTGGAAAATCAAGCACTCGAAACGAAATAAACACACCAATCGCGACTAAACTATAGATGAGGCCGGTTTGAATCGCGCCCATTAATGCGAATATACTCATGAAAATCCTTTTTTATTTAATAACTTTTTTAGCACGTTTTATCACTACATCAGGAATTACTAATCCTTGCTCTTGAGCAGATTTCAGGTTAATAACTAAATCAAGGACTTCGACTCCTTTCGCAGGAATGTCCGCAATTGACACGCCTTGTAATACTTTAACAGCCATACGTCCTGTCTGTTTCCCAAGCTCATAATAGTCAAATCCAAGCGATGCCGCAGCCCCACGTGAAACTGAATCTGTATCTGCAGCAAATAAAGGTATTTTTGCTTGACTTGCAACTTTTGCGACACTCTCAAAAGCTGAAACAATAGTATTATCTAGAGGTACGTAAATAGCATCCACCTTGCCAACAAGGCGTCTTGTTGCTGTGGTAACTTCAGATGTTTTAGTTGCTGACGCTTCAACCACATTAATGTTTTTCTGTGCGGCTATTTTTTTAAAATCTCTGACCATAGAAACAGAATTTGCCTCACCTGGGTTGTAGATAATTCCTATAGCTTTAGCCGCTGGAATTAGCTCTAAAATAAGATCAATCTGGGCTTCCATCGGGGGTGAGTCCATTGCGCCTGTTATATTTCCGGTGGGTTTTTCTAAATTTGTCATTAACTGGGCTTCAATTGGATTTGAAATAGCCGAGAAAATAATTGGAATATCTTTAGTGCTTGATGCAACAGTTTGTGCCGATGGGGTGGAGATAGCTATAATTAAATCAGGTTTATCCCCAACAAATTTCTTAGCAATCTGTGTGGCGATAGCAGGATTACCTTGGGCACTTTGATGATTTATTTTTAAACCTTTGTCTGCGGTAAACCCAGCTTCATTTAAGGCATCAACTATACCTTTATAGGCTGAATCTAGCGCTGGGTGTTCTACAATTTGGGTAATAGATACGGTTTGAGCTTGAGTAAAACCTGCTAAGCACAATGTAAGGATGCTTGCTATAAGGGCTATTTTTTTCATTAAGAATCTCCTTGAAAGGGCATTAGAATTAGTATTAGCTGTAAATTAAGAGCTTGCAACAGTGTATAAATTGCGCACCAAATAAACTAAAATTTACATGCATCATATTATTATGCACTATTTTAATATTTTAGCGATCTTATAAAATCTATATTTGTAAATATTATGAAGCTTAATGTATAACTTCTGTAACTTATCAATAGTTTTAGTTAAAAAATGGGTAACTGCTCAGCAGAATTAGTATATTTATTATTTTATAATATACATTAAATATAAAACACTAATTTTCAAGATAGTTATTAAACTAATGACTATCGTGGCAACTTTGCTATAAAAACTAAATAAATAGATGTGCGCTTCAAGCATTTGCTTATTTTTTATATTCAAGAGGTATCCAATAATACATTTCATTAGGTATATCTTTATAAATACGCCCAATTCCAGGAAAAGGAATATGTGCACCAGCGACCCACGATCTATTGTTTGAAATTTCTTTTAATAAGAGCTTGCGCGTAATAATCCCTTGGGCTGGATCCATATCAGATTCAACTGAAATATCTGGGTTATTAAGTTGCAAGGCAATGCTATGAATAATGCTCCCCCAAACTATTAGGCTTTCACCTTTTGATTCAAATAAATATGCGCTATGCCCATTTGTATGCCCAGGTGTCGCAATAGCTTTTACACCAAAAATAGGTAAATTAGGGCCCTTAAAAAATTTCAATTGATCTGTAGCACGATAAGGCTTGACAGAATCACTGGCTATTTTAAAATTGATTTGATCTTGCGGTAGTGCTTGAGCTGCTTGCTCGTAACTTAGCCAAAAATCAGCATCAATTTGAGAGACATAAACATTTGCGTTAGGAAAAGCCATTTTATCTAGATTCACTAATCCACAAATATGATTTACATGTAAGTGTGTTAATAAAACAATATCAATTTGTTCAGGAAGATAACCTGATGCGCGTAAGTTTTCATCTAAATGACCTGAGTTTGTACCTTTGCATTGATTTACTCCTGCATCAACTAAAATTATATTTTCCCCTGTATTAATCAAATACGTATTTACAGATGTTTGGGTTTCATATTCAGGATTGCTAAGTGATCTTTCTGATAAATTGCTTAATTTATCTTCTGGGTTATTCTCTAGGTTATCTTCATATGATCCTTTAAAAAATTGCCCATGTAATTCTACTACTCCATCATAAAGCGCAATCACCTCAAAATCACCTAACATCATGCGCTCATATCCAACCGCATTATTCGGCAAAGCGTATATAAAATTAATAAATAACAGCGCATTAATACAGGAAGCAAGTAGAATATTACGTTTATATTTACTCTTTATTGCATTCATTTTTATCCGTTAAAATATAAAATAACTATTGAGCAGTGTATATTATATTAAAATAGCTAAATTTAAAAAATATAATTTATAAAATTTCTTGTAGTTTATCAGATTTGCGCGTAAAACCTCGCCCTTCAGGGCGGGGATGTAAGCGCGGACGGCAACGCCGTCCTTTCGGTAGTGCTAGTGTGGAGTTTGTTGCTGTTCTATGTACTTGCGAATAACTGCAATAGGAGCACCACCACAACTTCCTGCAAAGTAGGATGGAGACCAGAGTGCGTTACCACAAAGTTTTTTCTTAATACTGGGATAGTTTTTCTTTCTAATAAGTAGGCTCGATATACATTTTAGACTGTTTACCAGTTTTGAGATAGCCACTTTGTTGTCTTTGTCCATAGACCAGAGTATGATTTATGTATGCAAAGAC
>BHEQ01000178.1 GCA_003864535.1 Gammaproteobacteria bacterium | reverse complement strand
GGGCGAGATTCAAGTGGTTGATATTGAGCTGTGTTTTACAGATATCCCAAGCTCTTCAATGCTACAAGATCTAGCCACATTTTTAGAAAAACTCGGTGCACCTAAAGGATCATCAATAGCAGTTATAGACGCTGATGAAGATGACCTAGATTATGCACAATATGTAAAAAATACGCAGCATATTCAACCCTTATCTTTGGGTAAACATGAAGGGATAGCTATTTATTTAGATGCAAATCTTGACGAAGATGTCTATGCTAAATATGATACCAATGAATTAATCGCGGATTTTGAAATTGCTCTAGGCATTGATGAGGCAGGTGAGAATGATGCCCTACCCTTGCGCTGTTCCGAGCTTAATGATTACACTGCCTTGTATTTTTATGCACCAAGTTTTAAATTAATGGCTGCGGCTATTAAGATCATTTTAGATGAACATCCTTTAGCTAAGAATGCAAAAATCATTCAAATAGCTTAATTTTTAAATCATTTAAATAACTTAAATAATGTATATCACGAGCAAATATTTATGAGTAATACCCTTGAAGATCGTACTATTGCCTTAGCGGCTGTATTCCAAGCTACATATGCTGTGGCTGAAATTGCCACGCGCGGCGATACAGATATTAATATCGACTGCTTATTATCAAGTCTGTTTGATATAAATCCAAAAGATACAATATCTATTTACGGGAATCTGCAAAATTTAGATTTTGGATTTAATCGGCTGGTACAGAATTTTACAGGGGCGAAAGAAACACCTTTTCTCTATGTGATTTCTTTATTAGCACTCCAGAAAAAATTAACAAAAGATCAGAGCTTATCACATATATTGCAGGAGGGATTACGCACAACCCAGGCACGCTTAGCTCATTTTGAGATAAAGCATGATAATATTTATGCAAGTCTAGGTGATCTGTATAGCCAAACAGTGAGTAAATTAAGCCCTCGGATTATTGTAAAAGGTGAGGAGCAATTTTTGCGCTCCGAGCGCCACGCGAATAAAATTCGGAGTTATTTATTATGCGGAGTACGCGCAGCAATGCTCTGGCAGCAGTGTGGTGGCTCTAAATGGGAGCTTTTATTTTCAGGAAAGAAAATTGCAGAGCAGGCGCGAATCTTACAATATTTGTAGTGGGGACTTCTATTAATTATATTTTTCAAGGCTTGCGATTTTATTAAAAGATGAAATTGCATGGCAACTTTGTTTGGATAGGTAAGAAGCCTCGGCTCATAAATTATGCCAATAAATTATGCCAAGGCTAGATCTACAGCGCAAAGAGCATGAATGGCGGTTGTATCAAATAATCTGACCTGAGTATGGCTTTGATCAATCAATAAAGTAATTTCAGTACAACCTAAAATAATCGCTTCTGCACCATCTCTTACCAGCTTGTCGATACAATCAAGATAAATTTTACGAGATGATTCTTCTATTTTACCAAGGCATAATTCATCAAAAATAATGTTATGAATGATTGTTTGCGTTATCTCATCAGGAACAATTACGCTAATATTCTGCTTTATCAAGCGTTCTTTATAAAAATCATCACTCATCGTAAAATATGTACCGAGTAAACCTATCTTCTTTATATTTTGTTTTTTTATGCAACTGGCTGTAGCATCTGCTAAATGAATAAAAGGAATGGTGACGGCAGATTCTATCTGCGCCGCGACTTTATGCATAGTATTAGTAGCAAGCAAAATAAAATCGGCTCCAGCTTGCTGAAGACGATAGGCTGCATCTGCTAAAATTACTCCAGCTTCTTGCCAGTTACAATTTATTTGCAATTGCTTGATGATCTCAAAATTTACGCTAATTAGGATTATCTGAGCATTATGATGCGAGCCTAAGCGTTGGTTTATGGTTTTATTGATTATTTTATAATAAAGCTCTGTACTTTCTGGGCTCATACCGCCGATAATACCTATTGTTTTCATTGTGTCCATCGTACTCCTCTTGTGCATTCTTTTTTATAATTACTCATATTATGTTTATTCAACTTTAATTGCTGCATTACTATTTGAATGCAACTTAATTTAGTCTGACCAATTCTTATAAAATAATAGCTTAATCATACAAATTAAGCTAAATAAATAAAATTAAAGCTTGAGGATATGCATTGTTTTGAGATATATTTACTTATAACAATTTAAAACTGTTAAGTTATTACAAAAGTTTTATGAAAAAGAACTATTTTCTACATCTATTATTTATATCTATTATTTATATCTAGTATTTATATCTAATAAATTTCAACCTAATTGATAGAATTATAAAATAAAAACTATCAATATTTTTTTGTCTATTAATCATTCTTTGGAGAATCTATATGTCTAAAAAACTAACCGTATTAAACCTAAGCTTAATCATTGCGCTAAGCACTTTGGGGAGCACTGCATTAGCTGCAAAAAACTTTATTTTTTGTTCTGAAGCAAGCCCTGAAGGCTTTAATCCAATGCTCTATACGTCAGGTACGACAAATGATGCTACGGCAGAAACTATTTATGATCGCCTCACTCAGTTTGATGAAGGCTCGACAGAGCTTAACCTTGATGATGGTTTAGCTGAAAAAATAGACATTAGTGATGATGGTTTAGAATATATATTTCACCTGCGTCACGGGGTAAAGTTCCAAGCTAATAAGGAATTTACGCCAACACGTGATTTTAATGCTGACGATGTTGTTTTTAGTTTTGAACGCCAACGCGATCCTAATCACCCATTTGCTAAAGTATCTGGCGGCAATTATGAATACTTTATTGGCATGGCTATGGAAAAAACCATCAAAAAAGTTAGCAAAATTGATGAAAATACCGTCAAATTTGAATTAAATATGCGTGATGCTGCATTTTTAGCTAATCTTGCCATGGCGCATTCATCTATCCAATCCGCAGAATATGCTGATAAGATGCTGGCTGCAAAAACTCCTGAGCGTATTGACCAAAGCCCAATCGGAACAGGTCCTTTTGAATTAGTTCAATATATAAAAGATTCTCAAGTGCGTTATAAAGCTTTCGAGAATCATTGGCGTGGTAAGCAAAAAATTGAAAATCTAATTTATTCAATTACGCCAGATGCCTCGGTACGTTTTGCAAAACTCCAAAAAGGTGAATGTCATGTCACGCTTTATCCAAATCCTGCGGATATAGATGCGATGAGAAAAGATGAAAATCTTCAGGTATTAGAACAAGCTGGGCTTAATGTTGGTTACTTAGCCTTTAATACCTTAAAGAAACCTTTTGATGATGTCCGCGTAAGACAAGCATTATCTATGCTGGTACATAAGCCTGAAATTATAGATGCTGTCTATCAAGGTTCTGGAATTGCTGCTAAAAATCCAATTCCACCAACTATTTGGTCATATAATGACAAAATTGTTGATTATCAATATGATCTTGAAAAAGCTAAAGCCTTACTTAAGGAAGCTGGCTATGAAAATGGCTTTGAGACCGATTTATGGGCGATGCCAGTACAGCGTCCCTATAACCCAAATGCAAGACGGATGGCGGAGATGATCCAAGCAGACTGGCAAAAAGCTGGGATTAAAGTCACCATTAAAACATTTGAGTGGGCAGAATACCTTCAAGGTGCAAAAGATGGGCAACATCAAACGGTATTATTAGGCTGGACTGGGGATAATGGTGATCCTGATAACTTCTTAGCCACCCTGCTCTCCTGCGCATCTGTTGAGCAAGGTTCAAACTATGCCAAATGGTGCTATAAGCCATATGATGATTTAGTTGTAGCCGCGCGTCAAGAAACTGATCATGCCAAACGCATCGAGCTTTATGAACAAGCCCAACAAGTATTTCATGATCAAGCTCCATGGATTCCAATCGCGCATTCTAAAACGATCCAACCTCTACGCGCAAATGTAGTTAATTTTAAAGTATCGCCACTTGGACGCAATAGCTTTAAAAATGTTGATTTAAAAGAATAGGTTAATCTTTATTAAACAAGAAAATGCAAGCACTTGAGATTTTAATCCTCTGTGCTTGCATTTTAATAAAATTGCGTAACGCAGAAAAAGCATTAATAGGTGCGCCCTAAAAATCAATCTCAATAACTTTACCGAGCTTGTGGCTTAACAAAGCTGCTTCAATCACTTTAATTACATTCATAGAATCTTGCGCTGTAACAGGCACTGCTTGATTATTATTAATTGCGGCACTAAGCTTTTCGTAAAAAGTCATATAA
>BHEQ01000177.1 GCA_003864535.1 Gammaproteobacteria bacterium | reverse complement strand
GTATAGCAGTACTGCCACCAACTAATATTGAGATCCAAGATAAGTTGATAGAACGCCTGAAAACAGAAGGCGCGCAATCTATTCACGCCTTGCTTAACCAAGTTGATCCAGAAAGTGGGCAGCGGCTGCATCAGAATGATACTCAGCGTGTTTTACGTGCACTAGAGGTCTTTTTAAGCACGGGCAAAACACTGAGCGCGTATTGGCAAGAACAGCAACATTCAGCTTGTGCTTACCCATTTATTAAAATTGCACTGATCCCTGAAAATATTAGCACAGCAAATGAGTATATTGAAAAACGTTTTGAGCAAATGCTGGCAGATGGATTGATTGATGAGGTTAAAATGCTCCAAGCTAAATATCCTAAGCTTGATATAGAGCACACCTCACAACGCGCTGTAGGTTATCGTCAGGTTTGGGAATATTTACGCGGTGATTATGATCTTAAAACATTGCGCGATAAAGGCGTAATTGCAACGCGTCAATATGCAAAGCGACAAAGAACATGGCTTCGATCTGAGACTGATTTACACACTATTCCTGTTAGTACTAGCGCACCTTTAGCTGAAGTTTTTGATTTTCTCAAAACATATTTTTAGAGATATTAACTTTTACAGCTCCTCCCCTGCGAAGGGGAGGCATGGAGGTTTTTTTAATCTGTTTATTTAATATGTTGCATGTGAAAATAAACTAAGCAACTCTTACTTACAATCTTACTTTTTATCATAATTAATAGTGGCTTTAAGTATTGGGGATTTATCTTGCAGTGCTTTCTCACTTTCAAGTGGTCCATCATAACCTCCACCAAGAGCTGAGAATAAGCTAATGCTATTATTTAACTCTAGTGCTTTGACGTTTAATGCATTTTGTTTCGCAACAAATAAGGTACGTTGGGCATCTAAGACATCTAAATAACTTGCTATTCCATTATTGTAAAGTAATTGGGCCAAGTTTAGGCGTTCTTGCTCTGCATTAACAAGCTGATTTTGCGATCGGACTTGAGAGGCTAAAGGAGCTTTAGCAACTAAAGCATCAGAAACTTCTTTAAATGCTTTTTGGATTGTTTTTTCATAATTAGCAACAGAAATATCTTTGTTTACTTTAGATAAATCAACATTTCCTTTATATTTACCCCAAGCAAAAATAGGTACGGACAACGCAGGTCCTGCATTCCAGCCACCATTTTCATTATTCATTAAGCTGCTTAATTGTGGGCTAGCCCAGCCAAGCGCAGCGGTTAAGCCTATGCGTGGGAACATCGCCGCACGCGCGGCACCAATATTTGCATTTGCAGCCATTAAAGTACGCTCCGCCCCCATAATATCAGGACGCGCAAGTAAGACTTCAGATGGGAGCCCTGCTCCAATAATATCCGTTGTGTAAGATTTACCTTTAGTTCTGATTATTTCTTTCCCAAAGTTTTGCTTATGCAGCGCAATTCCACGTGCTAATTGCGACGGGTTGCTACCTACGATTTGAACGAGTGCATTGTGTGCTTGGAGCGATAGTCTTTCAAAAGATGCAACCGATACTTTTCCTGATAAAACTTGAGTTTCAGCTTGTTTTAAATCAAGATCAGAGGCAATACCTGCATCAACTTGCTGCTTGATTAAATTAAAAGAGGATTGATTCGATTTTAAAGTACTTTTAGCTACGGCTAATTGCTCAGTTGCTAAACGCTCATTAACATAAAGCTGGGCAACACTTGATATTAATGTAATTTGTGCAGCTTTACGTCCTTCATGCGTGGCAAGATAATTGTTAAAACTAGCTTCGCTTAAAGATCTTACTCTGCCAAATAAATCAAGCTCATAATTTGAAATGCCAAAGCTTGCCTTATAATCATTACGTGTTGTACTGCCACTATTTAAGCTGCTTGAATAAGTATTAGAGCCACTTGCTCCAAATTCTGGATATAAGTTAGCATTGGAGATTCCATACGTTAAGCGTGAGGCTTCAACATTTAAAATAGCAATACGTAAATCACGGTTATTTTCAAGAGCTGCGCTAATAAGCTGATTTAAACGCGGGTCATTGAAGTATTGTTGCCACGAAACTAATCGCAATCCTTCGCTTGTTCTAGCATCTTCAGCAGGAAATAGATCAGCGACAGGCAATACTGGGCGTTCATATTCAGGGATCAAAGAACAGCCTGAAACAAGCATTGCGAGTGTAAGCATTAATATTGATTTGTTTTTCATTCAGATGAAGCTCCAAAATTATTGTATCGTTATTATAATAAATCATTATTATAAACAAATAAACAAGTAGTATAAACAAGTAGTATAGACAAGTAGTGAAAGTAAATTTATAGAGGGCACATCTATTAATGGCTTTTTCAGCTGACATGATATTATTTAGTGCTCATTTACCTAAGTAAACTGCGCTTTTAATAATATCGCAAGCCTTGAAAAATCTATGCAAAAGTATAGAGCTATTTTTAATCTGTTTGTTAAGTAGTTTAAAAGTTTACCTCTTTTGACAAATCTATAGATCTGTACGTCTTGTTTATATATTTTATTATTCACTTGTTTATATTGATTATATTGCTGATATTGCTGTATTTAAACGCTTAAGTGCCCGTTCTTTACCGACTAAAAACAAAGTCAGGTCAAGATTAGGCGAGCTGGCGCGTCCGACAATTGCGGTGCGCATTGGCATTCCAATTTGCCCCATTTTGATATTTAAATCTTTAGCTGTTTGTTTTATTAAAACATTCAAGCTATCTTTATCCCAGTGTTCACATGTGCTAATTTGGTCTTTAAGAGCGATTAAAACAGGCTTGGATACTTCAGTTAAATACAAACTCTTAGATTCCTCATCAAAGCTATTTATATCTTCATATAAATAGACTAACATCTGGGCTAATTCAACTAAGGTATGGCATCTTGCAACGTGAGCACTTGCAGCTAAAGCAAGATAAGCCGCATCATCAGGAATAATATTTAAGTTTGCAAGATAAGGTTTAAGGGCTTGGGCAAGCTCATCTGCTGGCATTGCCATCATATATTGCTGATTTAACCATAAAAGTTTAGATGTATTAAAGGCACTTGCTGATTTATTTACATCTTTTAAATCAAATAATTCTATCATCTGCGTGCGTGAAAATAGCTCCTGATCACCATGCGACCAACCTAAACGCACTAAATAATTAAGCACAGCTTCAGGCAAAAAGCCATCATCTCTAAATTGAGTCACACTCACCGCACCATGGCGTTTAGAAAGCTTTTGACCATCATCACCTAAAATCATAGCAACATGCGCATATTGTGGGATTTTAGCGCCTAAAGCTTTAAGAATATTGATTTGCCTTGGGGTATTATTAATATGATCATCACCACGCACCACATGCGTGATCTGCATATCCATATCATCAATCACGACACAAAAATTATAGGTTGGTGAGCCATCTTGCCGTGCAATAATAAGATCATCTAACTCTGTATTTTCAAAAGAAATCTGTCCATGAATTAAATCATCAAAACTAGTTGCACCTTCAAGTGGATTTTTAAAGCGTACAACTGGCAACACACCTGCTGGAATTATAGGTAATACTTTATCAATTTCAGGTCTCCATAGACCATTATAGCGTGGCTTTTCTTTATTTTTTTCAGCAAGTTCACGCATCTTTTCAAGCTCATCTTTGGAGCAGTAACAATTGTAAGCCGTGCCATCTTTAAGCATTTGCCCAATAACTTCTTTGTAACGTTCAAAACGCTTGGTTTGATAAAAAGGGCCCTCATCAAATTCAAGTCCCAGCCAATTTAGACCCTCAATAATCGCGGCAACAGCCTCTGGTGTTGATCTTTCTAAATCAGTATCTTCAATTCTCAATACATTAATGCCTAATTTATTTTTTGCACAAAGCCATGAGTATAAAGCGGTACGAGCACCGCCAATATGTAAATATCCTGTAGGAGATGGGGCAAAGCGCGTTTTAATCATTATATTATCCAGTTATTTAACAGTTATTCAAAGTGAGAATTATTTTCGAGAATCATAAGACTTGACAACCAAGTTGTCAATAATCATATTCTAAAGAGAGACTTCTTGTGCCCTAACCCCTTCTCAAGCTCTCCTTAACATGAAGAGCTTTTCGGTTTTATCCTTGTGTTTTATCCTTGTATTTTATCTTTATGTTTTATCCTTATATTGACACAGATTATAAACAAGACAAGCTCCACAGCGTGGTTTACGTGCGATACAAACATAG
>BHEQ01000176.1 GCA_003864535.1 Gammaproteobacteria bacterium | reverse complement strand
TATTATAAGATTCTATTCGATAAATATCCTGATGCAAAAAAAAGAGCGGAAATAATTAACTCAAATCACAAAAAAGATGAGCAATCGAATGATGATCCCTATTTCTATCCAAATCCTTCCACAAATGTTTACGAGTTAACAGAAATGCTGATTAACTTGAAAAAATAACCTGCAAGCACATCTATAACTAGATATGCCCTACTATCTTTTTAGATTAAACACCATCATTGACGTTGCTGGCATTATGCAATGTTTTGTCTTTTGTTTCAGGTGCATATAATATAGAAATAATTGCGCCAAAGGCTAATATTGCGGCTAAACACAGCAAAGTGTTATTCATGCCGATAGAGACGACGGCAACTGGCAGTAAAAAGGTACTCACCGCAGAGCCTAAGCGACTAAAAGAGGTTGCAAGCCCAATCCCTGATGAGCGCATATGCGTTGGGAAGCTCTCGGCAGGAAATACGCCGACCAAATTACTCACCGCAGATAAAATCAAGGTGAAGCCTGCAAAAAATAAAATCGTAATCCACGGCATCGCATCAACAGGTAATAGCGCAATTCCAGCTAGAAGTAAGCTTAAGATAATAAAGGCACTGATTAAAAAGCCGCGGCGTGTCATTTTGAAAGTAAGATAAATACCGAGCACCGCTCCGATGATCAACAAGCAATTAAGCAATAATTCAGTAGTAAAATTAGCACTTAAATTCATAATATCTAATATCTTAGGCAAGAATGTATAAATCGCAAAATACGGCATGACAATACAGGCGAAAAACACACAATTAAAAAAGGTCCGTCTAATGTAACGCGGGCTAAATAATTGTATAAAATTTGATTTTTTATCACTTGATGATCTGTTTGATACTTTGATGTAAACATTTTTTCCAAAAAACTTTTCAATAATTGCCTGTGCCTCGGCAACGCGCCCTTTACTGATAAGCCAGCGTGGTGATTCAGGCGTGCCTATTCTAAAAACAAGGATAAGCGCAGCTGCTGGGGCGGATGAGACTAACATCCAACGCCATGCCTCGGCTGCCTCAAAAGATTGATTTAACCATAATCCGACAAAGGTTGCTAAAACATAGCCAAAAGTCCAAACAACACTAAACGATGCAAGTAAGACACCGCGTTGTTTTCTGGGTGAGAATTCAGATAAAATCGCATGACCGACACTATAATCACCACCTAATCCAAATCCAATTAAAATCCTTAAAACTAAAAGCTGGAATGGATCATTCACAAAAAATTGTAAGGCTGTTGCAACTGTAATAATGACAAAACTAATTAAGAATATTTTTTGACGACCGACATAATCAGAAATAACGCCTAAACATAAACTTCCTATAAATAAACCAATCAGTGCTGATGCACCAAGAAGTCCTTGCCATAGAGAGTTTAAGCCCATTTCTGGCGTAATAAGCGTGAGCGCAATCCCGATCATACCTAGAATATAGCCATCGATAAAATGTGCTCCAAAAGTAAGTCCTGCAATTTTTATATGAAATTTATTTAACGGAACATCATCGAGCTGTATTTTTTGTTGATTATTCTCTTGTTGATTATCTTGATTAAACTTATTGTCATTAATCATAATGATACTCCTTGATTATTTTATAGTTTATGGCACTTATATAATTAAAGCCCCCCTAAATCCCACCTTCGCAGGGGGACTTTTATAGCTCCTCCCTTGCGAAGGAGAGGTTGGGTTGGGAATCCTTTAAAGAAATATCTCTTTCGGAGAGAGTGCGGAATCTCCTTTTGATTCCTTATTTTAATAATTATTTGATTATATGCATATTATTATCGATAATATAATAATTGAAAGTGATAGTTTATACTCCGCCTGTTAGATTTAACAGGCGGATTAAGCAGATAATTATATAAAATTGATTACAAATCAGTTAGATGAATTAGATAATCCACCTAATAAGACATATTTGATATTGAGATAATCATCCACCCCATATTTAGAGCCCTCACGCCCCATGCCTGATTCTTTCACGCCACCAAATGGGGCAATCTCAGTTGAAATAATGCCATCATTAACTCCAATCATACCCGTTTCTAAAGCATCGGCAACGCGAAAGACGCGCCCTAAATCATTGCTATAAAAATAAGCAGATAAGCCAAATTCAGTATCATTGGCAAGAGTGATTACTTCCTCTTCAGTTTTAAATTTAAAGCAAGCTGCAACAGGACCAAAAGTTTCTTCTGTGGCGAGAGACATCTTAGTATTTGCATTTAAAATTAAAGTTGGCTCATAAAAAAGCCCACCCAAACTAGAAGGTTTGCCACCACAAATCACGCTACCGCCTTTATCGACCGCATCCTTAACATGGCGCACTACTTTATCAAAAGCATCTTGGTTAATTAAAGGACCTTGGCTTGCGCCCTCGGTAAAGCCATCTGCGACTTTAAGCGCATTAATTGCATCTGCGAGCTTCTTGGTAAAGACATCATAGATACCTTCTTGAATATAAAAGCGATTTACACAAACACAGGTTTGCCCAGTATTTCTAAATTTAGAAGCCATCGCGCCTATTATAGCCTCATCTAGATTTGCGTCATTAAACACAATAAAAGGTGCATTTCCACCTAATTCCATCGAGACTTTTTTCATTGTTGCAGCGGCTTGTTGCATCAATAACTTACCTGTTGCAGTTGAGCCTGTAAATGTGATTTTACGCACCTTTGAACTCGCCATAAAAGCTGAGCCAATAGCAGCTGCGCTACGCCCTGCAACAATATTAAGCACGCCTTCAGGCAAGAGGGCTAATTGGGCGATAACGCCTAAAGCATTAGCTGAGAGCGGTGTTTCAGAAGCAGGCTTCCAGACAACCGTACAGCCTGCGGCAAGAGCTGCACCCATTTTACGGGTAAACATCGCAAGCGGAAAATTCCACGGTGTAATCGCAGCAACAACGCCTACAGGCTCTTTACTAACTAAAATTTTAGAGCCAGCTTTGTGGGATGGAATAATATCTCCATAAACTCGTTTAGCCTCTTCACCAAACCATTCAAGAAAACTTGCGGCATACACAACCTCACCCATAGATTCAGCCAGTGGTTTTCCTTGTTCGGTGGTTAAAATTATCGCTAAATCTTTTTGATGAATGAGCATTAACTCACCCATACGCTTTAAAAAAACCGATCTTTCTTTACCCGTGAGTTTTTTAAAAGATAAAAAAGCATTTGATGCCGCCGTAATTGCTTGTTCAGTTTCTTTTTCTCCACATTCTGCAACATCTGTAATCAGTGTTGAAGAAGCAGGATTTAAAACCGCAAATGTCCTAGAAGTATGCTGCCATTTTCCATTTATAAAAGCTTGATTTTTAAGTAAATCAGGGTTGGATAATTTGGCGGCTAGCGCCGCATTCACAACAGTATTATTCATATGTAAGTCCTTTAATTATTTATAGCTTATCTACAGCTTATCTAGGTTAAAAAATCAACGCCTAGGTCTTGGTGTACGAGAAATACGTGTATCTGCAGTGTAATCATTAATCAGATCACAAGGCGTGTAGTTGCGTGTTAGCTCATAGCACTCATCCTCAGTGAGGGCTAAATCTAATGCCTCCAATGCGTTGTCAAATTGTGCTTGAGTATCAGCACCAACTAACATACTGGATATTCCAGAATGCTGCAATACCCAAGCTTGAGCAACTTTTGCAGGCGCAACGCCCTTGTTTTTAGCCACATACGCAAGAGATTCTACAATCTTTTGCGTAATCTCATCACCATACATTTGATTCGTAAAAAAATCAGTTTTATTACGCGTTGAGTTTGGATCACAAGATAAAGCGCCGCGGGCTAAAGGGCTAAATACCGAGATACCTATGCCTTGATCTTGGCAAAATGGGATCATCTCACGTTCTTCTTCTCTATAGGCAAGATTAAGCTGTAACTGCATATTAATTGGGCGTGTTAAGCGGTGTTGATCACAAACTTGCAATATTTTTGCAAACTGCCAGGTCGTCATGGTTGACATACCAATATAACGCGCCTTACCCGCTTTGACGATATCGTGCAGAGCGGTTAAAGTCTCTTCTAGCGGCGTATTAGTATCAAAATAATGAAGCATGTAAATATCCACATAATCTGTGCCAATGCGCTTTAAAGAGGCATCAATGCTATCCATAAGATGCTTGCGAGAATGCCCACTCGCATTGACATCCGCACTCATTGCATACCCAACTTTAGTGGTAATAACTAGCTCTTGGCGCACTTTAAGACGATGCAAAACATTGCCAACAACC
>BHEQ01000175.1 GCA_003864535.1 Gammaproteobacteria bacterium | reverse complement strand
TTTGGGCTGCTGCGTTAATGCATGATATTGAAAAACGAAGTACAACTGTAGAAGAAAATGGAAGAGTCACCTCTAAAAATCATGCAAAACGTGGAGAAAAAACCGTTAGGGAAATTTTATTTTCTGATATATCAACACCTTTTTGGATTCGTGAGCAAATCTGTGCTTTGGTTGCTCTGCATGGCTTACCTTTGTGGTTTATGGAAAAACAAAATATAAAACATTCAATTTTGCAAGCAGCACAGCGTACTTCCCTCAAGCTTTTGGCTATGCTTGCTAAGGCAGATATTTTAGGGCGCAGCTGTCAAGATTCTATTGAAATGTTAGAGCGGATTGAATTATTTGAGCAAGAAGCCGCTAATTTAGGCTGCTTAGAAAGTGCTTATCCTTTTTCAAATAATCACGCACGCTTTACCTACTTTTCAAAGCCTAATGGAGATTTAAATTATGTGCCTTTTGAAGAGTTTAGTTGCGATGTTATTTTAATGTGTGCTCTACCTGGCATGGGTAAAGATCATTATCTTAAAACGCATTATCCTAAGCTTGCGGTGATTAGCTTGGATGAATTAAGGCGACTTAAGAAACTCAAAGAAAATGATCTTTCTGTAATTCGAGAAGCCAAAGAATTAGCAAGAATATATTTAAGGCAAAAACAATCCTTTGTCTGGAATGCAACCAACTTACGTGGACAAATTCGTGAACAGTTAATTGCGTTATTTCATGCTTATAAAGCACGCGTCACTTTAATCTATTTAGAAGTACCCTATAACGTATGGCAAAAGCAAAATAAAGAGCGCGAATATGCCGTACCTAAAACAGTTCTCAATAAAATGTTACATGGATTTGAAATACCACAACGCCATGAAGCTGATGATGTAATATATGTGATTTAGATAAATAAATTTTTTTAGGATATTAAAATGACCGATAACATAATAAAAGCACTTGCAAACATTTCAACTAGTTCAAATAATACACAAAGCTCATCTACAGTAGGCTCAGGGACTTCTATAAAATTAGGGATGGAATTTTGTGCAGAAGCAAAAATATCTTCTAAAAAAGTTTCTTTAAATATCGCAGGAATTGGCGATATTGCGATGCCATTAAAGCAAAAACAAATAAAAGAAATGCTTAAAATTTCAAATGAGGCAAAGTTTGGCTTACGTGAGCAAACCTTGCTTGATAAAACAATTCGTAATACGCAAGAGATTCATGCTGATCAATTGGATGTTCAGTATGATGAGGAGGTGCTGGAGCAAATGCTCCTCAAGATTCGAGACTCGTTAAACTTGCCTAAACATAGCCGCTTGATACCGCATCTACACAATCTTTTAATTTATCGTGAAGGTCAATTTTTTAAGCCACATCAAGATTCTGAAAAAGTTCCACGGATGATAGCTACAATGGTTGTCGTATTACCATCGGCACATATTGGTGGTGCTTTATTAGTGCATCACGGGAAGCTCTCAAGAGAATTCACCTCTGAAAATTTAGCTGAAAAAAATATTAAAGTTGCCGCTTTTTATGCGGATTGCCCACACGAGGTCTTAGAAGTTACGAAAGGCTATCGTGTTGCCTTAACCTATAATTTATCTTTGTCTTCTGATCAAGAAACAGAAATAGACACCAAGCAAGAGCCTAATTTTATACAAAATTTGGAACTAAATTCATCTATAAAATCATATTTCTCAATCCCAAAAGATCAACAAGAAAATGATCATATGCTAGTTTATTTATTAGATCATGCTTATACAGAACATAGCCTAAGATGGGATCTTTTGAAGGGTAAAGATCATATGATTGCACATGCTTTATTAGGTGCTGCAAATACGTTAAATCTTGTGCCACATTTAGCATTAGCTGAGATTTATCAAGCGTGGGAAGTCGAAGAGGAGTATGACTACGATAATTACAAAAGTAATAATAGTGATGGTAGCGATATTAGCGATCTAAAGCCAATAGAGATGATTGATGAGCAGCTTACTTTAGAATACTGGGTGGATGATACAAATAAAGTAGCCAACTACGCTAAATGTGATGTTAATGAAGAACAGGTGTGCTCCTCTATTGATTCGGACAAAGATCATCTGATTAATTATGAATATGAAGGCTGGATGGGCAATTACGGGAGCACCTTAGATTATTGGTATCGACGCGCCGCAATTGTTTTATGGGAGCACAGCACAGAAATAAGTATGCAGTTTAATTTAAATTATGCTGAATCTTTAGCGAAGCTATTAGCATTAACATCACAAAAAGGGCATGCCTCTGCGGTGACAAATGTGCTTGATCAAGCAGATGATTACCTATTTAGTTGTGATAAATCAGATGAGCAGCACTTAAAATGGTTTATGCAAATTGCAGTGTATATTGAAGATGAGGTAAGGGCGCAATCCTTGCTTGATCATTTTTCGATTAGGGGCTTAGACGCGAGCTGTGCTTGCGAATTACTTCTACTTGAAAAAAGTTATTCAATTGAATTTATGGATAAAATTATTAACAGTCTCATAAAAAATGATACTCCGCATTCTTCCTATTTTACGAATGATTGCGAGGATAAAATGTTATGCGATAGTGCTGCCTTTGTACGCGCTGCTTTAAAAAGTGGCTTAGCAAAGAGCATTGTTAGAAATATCCTTGATTATCATATAAATACTTTTATTGAAAATGGAATAAAAAGTAGTAATATAATGTCATTATTAAATAAATCAAATTTTAAGCATCGCTCCAATGAATTTACAGCACTGATATGGTCATGTCATGCATTAGGCGATTTAGACTTAGCAACAAAAGTTATTGCACACACTGTAGAGCATCCAAATGTATATCAAGCATCTGATTTAGTCGCGCTGGTATTAGAATTGCAAAAAGAGACAGATAATGATCTATCAATAGCTTATAGCGCACTATACGCGCATGTTAAGGAGATGATTACCCAAGAGTTTAAGCAAGGTTTGCGCTCCAAGAAAGATTATTCTATATTTATACCAAGTTCTGATAAACAAAAATTTAGCAAATGCAAGCTAAGCCAAATAGCCATGGAATTTGCCCAATCACCAACAGAGATACAAAAAGTTTGGGGAATTGCAAAAGATGATAGGCAATTAGTTGAATCTTGCATTACTAGGCTTGGGATTGCTGTATGCTGTGAAGTGATTAAGCAGGGCTCGCCGCATAAATTAGTCATGACTAAAAGTGATAATATTTATAAAGAATCAAAGCAACGTTTTGATTTAATTTCTACTTATAACCAATTATTTCAATAAAAAGCATCAAATAAATCAGTTAAAGAAGACACAAAGATGGTTGAGGACTTAGGTGAGGCTTCTTTAGCGGCGAAGTAGTTACAAAAGTCTTAAAAAGATTATCTAAGCATAGTAATGGTGTTTTATGTTAGGCTAATTTTATTTTTTATTTAATGTATTTTAAGAGAATTATTTTATGCCGACCTCAAATGAAGAGTCAGATGATTTAAGCCAAATAGTCATAGAAGATAATGATGATGACAAGAACTCTGAAGAATCAATCCAACCTTTTAACCCCAAGGATATTAATATTGGTGTAGAGCGTTTATCACTTGATGCACTCATAATACGCATGCAACACAAGGAAATAGACCTTAATCCTGATTTTCAAAGAAGTCCTAATCTCTGGACAACAACTAAAAAAAGTCGCCTTATTGAATCAATTTTGGTGCGTTTACCTCTGCCTGCTTTTTATTTTGATGCAACTGATGATAATAATTGGCTGGTGATTGATGGCTTACAAAGATTATCCGCAATTAAACATTTTGTCTTAGGCAATCCAAGTCTGGTATTAAGAGGTTTAGAGTTTTTAACGGATGAAATTGGCAAGACCTACGAAAATATCGGTAGAATGTATCAACGCCGTATTCATGAAAGCCAAATAACTGCCTATTTAGTAAGACCTGGTACGCCTGCAGATGTTAAATATAGTATTTTTAAACGGATTAATACAGGTGGACTGACTCTCAATAATCAGGAAATTAGAAATGCAATGGCAAAACCCGCACAACGGGAGTTTTTAGAAG
Organism: Gammaproteobacteria bacterium; assembly: GCA_003864535.1. Classification (GTDB taxonomy): domain Bacteria; phylum Pseudomonadota; class Gammaproteobacteria; order Cardiobacteriales; family Wohlfahrtiimonadaceae; genus BHEQ01. The sequence continues at coordinate 223 of BHEQ01000175.1, read as the reverse complement.
ATTGCTGTGCCAATCCACTCTTTAAAACCTTACTTGGTGATCAATCAAAACGGATGCTAGATCGTGAGCTAGTCTTAAGATTTTTTGCATTTTATAAGTTAGATTATACTACTGCAACAAGCAGTAATATCACTATTTCCCTAGATGAGATGATGGAAACTTTAAAAAATAAAAGCAAAGCTGATCTAGAAAAGTTACAAGAAATATTGAATAAATCACTTAC
>BHEQ01000174.1 GCA_003864535.1 Gammaproteobacteria bacterium | reverse complement strand
TATCAGTGCAGTGAACATTCACAACCGAGTTCCTAAAATCTGAAATATCAGGAGAAAGCTCTAACGTTATATAATGTAGCTCATCAATCTGATCATCACCTTTAAGCATTAAAAGATCGTTCAGTAAGCTTTTAACAAGATGTGTATTACAGCCAAATATCTTTTTAAAAACAACGTCATTTTTCGGGTCTAAATATTTCATTATAATTCCTAGATAGCTCTAAAGCGCATTAATTTCTTCAATAGATAAGCCTGATGCTTGGGCTATCGCTTCTTTAGCAATGCCAAGTGCTAATAGTTTTTTTGCTATTTCAAGCCGTTCTTCAGCTTTACCTTCAGCTTTACCTTCAACTTTACCTTCAACTTTTCCTTCAGCTAAACCTTCAGCTTTACCTTCGACTAATCCTCGAGCTAATCCTCGAGCTTCTCCTCGAGCTTCTCCTTTAATCTCTCCTCGAGCTAACCCTTTAGCTTCAGATTCTGCTGATACGGTAAGAAAACGCCTTACATCATCCCAAAATTTATCGTATGCAAGACGTTCTGTTGGCGTGTAGGACATTGCTTCTGCAAGTTCTACTGCTTGCGCAGTTAAGGGATCATCAAGTAGTTCTTTAGGAATATTGCTGCTTTCAGTTACCGATAAAAGCTTGAGCCAAATTTTTCTAAGCCTCGGCTTAATCGTACTATTTGGATTATTTAAAAACTTAGTTAATTCGATAAAGACAAACTCCATGCCTTCAATACGTTCGCCTGTGTTTTCAACTTCAACTATTTGATAACGGTGATAATATTGATCTTTATCTGGATGATAATTTTGATTAACCAAATTTAATGAATAAACAGGTAAAAGTGCCTCATAGCCATATCCTGCTTGAATTTGGTTCACATAAACCTTGCTTGCATTAAACAGAACTCGCTGCTTAAAGGCATGTGTCCACGACATTTGCATTTCTACTAGAAAAATACGCTTATTTTTATCAGTGCAGCGCACATCCACGACTGAGTTTTTATAATCTGTAGCTTCGGGTGGGATTTCAGGCGTTAAATATTCCAACTTATCAATCAGTTGATCACCTTCAAACATTAACAGGTCATTGAGTAAGCTTTTAATAAGATTAATATTATTGCCAAATATTTTTTTGAAAACAATATCATTTTTCGGGTCTAAATAGCTCATAATTTACTCCTCGTGAATTTTTGCTTATTTTATGGTGATAAGCAAATATACATATTTATATCCATCTAGGAAATAATATTTTTAAGTTTTTTAATAAATCTAATTAAATCAATTATATGATGATTTTAATACTTCACCGAAGCTGCTAAGATTGAGTAAATGCTGTATTAGCTTGATTTTCTAATATGTTTAATAAGCTTTTAATATCTTCATGTTTTAGTTTAAACGAAGCATGATTGACAATCACGCGTGAACTAATCTGCGCGATTAAATCTAAAGGGACTAAACCATTAGCGCGTAAAGTATTACCTGTATCGACCACATCAACAATAATATCGGCAAGCCCAACAATTGGCGCTAATTCCATCGCGCCATATAGTTTAATAATTTCCGCTTGAATACCAAGCTCTTGAAAATAACGCCGCGTGATATTCGCGTATTTTGTCGCCACCCGAATTTTTTTAGGTAAGATCGTACCTGCAAAACCTGCGGTCATCAATCTGCAACAGGCGATATTTAAATCAAGCGGCTCATATAATCCCTCACCGCCATGTTCCATCACTACGTCTTTGCCAGTCACGCCTAAATCTGCCGCGCCATATTGAACATAAGTGGGTACATCGGTGGCACGTAAAATAACTAATTTAATATTAGGATGAGTTGTTTCTAGAATAAGTTTGCGTGTTGTTTTAAGATCATCAATAGGTTCGATATTTGCCGCCGCTAATAACGGCAGAGTTTCATTAAGGATACGCCCTTTAGATAGCGCAATTATAATTTTTTGGTGAGATTGTTGGAACATTATCAAAAAGCCTATTAAACTTGATATCTAGTTAAAAGAAGAAAGAATGAATTAGGCGTATTCTAGCATTAAACACTTAAAAAACGCTTAAAAATAATCTAGGCAGTGCAGGGGAGTTCTATTAATTTAGATTTATCGAAGCTTGCGATTTTATTAAAAGCACAAATAGATGCGCCCTATTAGATGTTCTGTCGGTTTAATCTAAATGTTTGCGCTCAGTTGAGCTTAAAATCCCTAATTTATCGCGATATTTAGCGATGGTGCGTCGTGCTACATTAAATCCGTAAGATTGCAATAAGATCACCAATTTGCTGTCACTATGTGGTTTTTCATTAGGCTCATCTGCCACTAATGCTACGATAGCTGCGCGAATGGCTGTCGCTGAAGAGTCGCCATCTTCATTGTCATCTTGTACCAGAGCATTAGTCTTAATTATTTGTTTGGGTTTTTGTTTACTCATTTGAGTGGAGAAGAAAAATTTTAATTCAATCATTCCATGTGGGCATAAAATATATTTTCCTGAAACAGCGCGGGAAACCGTTGATTCATGTATTTCTAGTTTTTCTGCAATTTGCTTTAATTGCAAGGAGCGTATCGCAGCTGCTCCTTCAAAAAAGTATGCTTTTTGATAGGATATTATTTCCTTAGCAACTTTAAGCAAGGTATCAAAACGAGTATCAACTGCTTTGATAAAGAAATTAGCTTCATTTAAATGTTTTTTTAAGACGCTATTATCTTGTTTAGATATATCTTGTTTAGACAGCGATATTATTTTAGAGTAATCTTTATTAATGCGAATTTTAGGTATAGTTTCAGGGTTTAACATAACCATAATCTTATCCTGCTTAATCTCAACTAAAATATCAGGAATATATGAATTTTGATTAATTTGAGCGTAAGTATTTCCAGGTTTTGGATTTAAAGCTTTGAGTCCTTTGATAATATTACGTAAAGTTTGCTCATCAATTTTTAACTTACGTTGTAGTGTTGTCAGGTCTAATTTTTCAAGTAAGATGCTGTGTTCATTTAAAATAATATCTGCAGTTTTTATCCAAAGTGGGCACTCAGTTAATGCGTGCAGTTGTATATGCAAGCATTCTTGTAAGGAACGTGCCCCAACTCCGCAAGGATCAAAGCTTTGAATGCGGCTTAGCACGGCTTTGATCTCGTCAATCTCTAACTCTGGATATTGTATTTTTAAACTAGAGAGTGCATCTTCTAAAGTTAAGCGCAAATAGCCATTAATATCAATAGAATCAATTAAAAACTCTGCAATAGATCTATCAAGATCGCTTAATTTGCTTAAATTAAGTTGCCATAATAAAGCTTCTTGCAATGTTTCTTTGTGTACAGCATAAATATCATAACTCTCGTTATCTTGTTCCTCTGCTTTGCTAAGTGACGAGAATTCGGTCTCCTCAAAGCCATCCCAATCAATTTCAACTTGATGATTAATCGGCTCATCAAAAGATAGCTCCGAAGTACTTGATTCAGAATTTAAGGCCTCAACTAAACTTGTTGATTCTAAATTATTGCGCTCACTATTAATTTCAGTATTATTCTCAGTATTACTAAGGCTAGTTGAGTTATCTTGGCTATTAATTGGATATTCTTGTTCATTATTTATAGAAAGTATCTCATCCGCAGATTCATCAATAGACTCATCTCGTTCTAACATTATATTGCTTTCGAGCAGATTATTTACTTCTTGGTTTAACTCAAGCTGGGTCATTTGCAAAATTTTAATAGCATTTTGTAAACCTATACTCATGCTTAAGTTTTGCGTTTGTTTTATACGTAGATTAGATGTTATTTTCATTGTTTTTTCATATTAAGTAACAAAAACATAGTTTATTTTACACTTAATAGTGTTTTTATATAGATAATTGTATTTTATTTAATTTGAAGCTTGATAAATATCAGCTAAGACACTGATAGGATGATTAACCTTAATATCATCCAAGCGCTTAATTTGGGTGCGGCAAGAATATCCTGTAGCTAGAACTTGGGTGATATTAGCTTTATTTTTAGCAATTATGCGTTTAAAAGATAGTGCGTAAATAGCTTTACTTAGCTCTTGTTTTTCTTTTAAATGCCCAAACATACCGCTCATGCCACAGCAACCAGATGCTTCTAGTTTAAGTTTTAAGCCAAAGGAAGCAAAAAGAGTTTGCCATAATGCAGGCGCACTCGCAACTGCCGTTTTCTCAGTGCAATGGCTTAATAATAAAAACTCTTTGGATAAATATTTATTAGGTGTGTTTTCATTATGCGTATGTTTATTAGACATATTTTTATTATCTAGGTCATTATTAACTACATTATTATTAAATAT
>BHEQ01000173.1 GCA_003864535.1 Gammaproteobacteria bacterium | reverse complement strand
TACGTAAATTAAATTTCCCTTTATCCGCTTTAATTTTAGGCTTTGTTTTAGGGGAGCTTATGGAAGATAATTTACGCCGCGCACTTTCAATATCAAATGGAGAGCTAAATATCTTATGGTCAGGCAACATAACCCTATGTTTATGGTTCCTAATTGCGTTAGTTTTATGCTTACCATTTTTGCGTAAGCGCAAGTTATCTGCGAAAGTGTAAATCAGAATAAATAATATTAATCCTATAGCTAAGGGGCACATCTATTTATTAAGTTTTTATAGTAAAGTAATCATGTAAGTCATTAATTTAATTAGACCACTATATTGACAATTGCTACGAATAGATGTGCCCTAAGTTGTGTATTTTTATAAATTTAAGATTATATTTTTAAGGAATTATTTATGAACCAAAGTATTTAAATAAAGTTGCAAGCTTAATAAATAGTGAAATAACTATACAGAGGCTTTTAAAAGGGTTAATGTTTGCAACATGAAAGCTACATAATAGCTTATTAGAAAGCTTGATTTAAAGCGAGCGACTATGTATTTTCATATCTAAATATACAGATTTTAAGTGTATATTTTATTAATATATTTATTTTAAATACTGGGAGTTTAATCATGTTTAGAACACTTCTTAAAATAGTATTAGCCGCTGTTATAGCATTTAGTAGCTTAACTTACGCCAATGAAAAACCTAAAATTGCATTTTTAATGAAAACATTAAGTAACGAGTATTTTATAAAAATGCAGGAAGGAGCACAAAAAGCAGCTGCAACCATGGGAGTTGATCTTATTATCCAAGTAGCTGAGAAAGAGGACTCAACGGAGCAATTAGTCGCACTAGTTGAAAATATGATTGCAAGTAAAGTTGCCGCAATTGTTGTGACCCCAAATGATTCAACTGCCTTTGTCCCAGTATTCTTACGTGCTGAACAAGCAGGCATCCCTATAATTGATTTGGATGTTGAATTAGATAAAAAAGCCGCCGCAACTGCAGGATTAACTTACTATTACGTTGGTGTTGATAATTTTGATGGTGGATATAAAGCTGCTAAATACTTGGTTGATACTTTAAAAGGGGTTGGGAAGGTAGCTATTTTAGAAGGAATCCCCGGGGTTGATAATGGCGAACAGCGCAAAGCTGGTGCTTTAAAAGCATTTAAAGAAGCATCAGGTATTGAGGTTGTTACCATTCAAACAGCGAATTGGGAAACAGAGCAAGCACTGAATGTCACGACCAATATTTTAACAGCACACCCAGATATTACGGGGATTTTTGCCGCAAATGACAATATGGCGTTTGGTGCGGTTACCGCGATTGAAAATGCAGGCTTAATTGGCAAAGTTCATATTACTGGTTATGATGGTCTTCCTTTAGCTTATCAATATGTTAAAGAAGGAAAAATGCTGTGTACCATTGATCAATTGCCTTCAGAGCAAGCGGCAAAAGCTATTGAATTTGCCTTAAAACGTATCAAAAAGGAAGAGATTCCAACGCATCATATGAATGAACTTGTCATTGTTACTAAAGAAAATGCGATATAAGCGTAGAGTAAGCATATAGCTAAGAATGTAGCTATGATGCAGCTTATATTTTATTTATTTCATCAGGGCACATCTATAAATTGCTTTTTCTGCGTTATACGATCTTGTTAAAATGCTAATTTACATATGTAAACTGCACTTTTAATAATATCGCAAGCCTTGAAAAATCTAATTTATAGAAAACCATATCACAAGAATACAAATAATTAAATAAATGTATTCTTGTGAATTGTATCCGCAATATTTTGGAGATTCTTTTATGAAGCTTAAAATAGTAGCATGTACGACATTACTAATCACATCGTCCCTATTAACATTATCTAACGCACAGGAAAAAGTTATTTTAGATACAGATATGGTTGAGTTATTTGATGATGGCTTAGCAATGGTTATGCTTGCCAATTCAGATAAAATTGATCTTCTTGGAGTGGTTACTGTATCTGGGAATACTTGGTCACGCGAGGGAGTTGCATATGGGATTCGTCAATTAGAGATTATTGGTAAAAACAATATTCCCGTTGTAGAAGGGGCAAGATATCCACTAAGAGCAAGCCGCCATGAAGCCATAGAACTTGAGCAAACACTTTTTGGAATTGGTCCTTCTAATTATTTAGGCGCATTTGCAACTAAAGAGCCTCAATCTTGGTTAAGCGTTTATGAGTCTAGCTATAAAAATAAACCAGCATATCTACCTAAAACGCAGCATGGTGTTGATTTTATTATTGAGACTATTCGTGCACATCCAGGCGAGATTACCATTGCTGCAATTGGACCTTGTACCAATATTGCTCTTGCAATTCGTAAAGATCCAGAAATTATCCCTTTAGTCAAAAAAATAATCTATATGGGCGGCGCATTTGAAGTGCCAGGAAATACAACGCCTGCGGCTGAGTTTAATTGGTGGTATGATCCTGAGGCTGCAAAAATGTGCCTCCGAGCTCCTTTTAAAGAGCAGATTGTAGTTGGATTAGATGTTACTGATAAAGTATTTTTAACGAAAGCACGTTATGAAGAGCTTAAGCAACTGCCCAAGTTATATCCTGAGTTTAAAATGATGTTTGCAAATAGTTGGTATGAGAAAAAGTTCTCTAAGGATGAACATGCATACTCTTATGTATGGGATTTACTTGTATCGGCGATCATTATTGATCCAAGCATTGTTACCAAAACTTCCACGCAATGGTTAGATGTCAATACAGAATACACTCAAGATTATGGGCGTAGCTTAGCTTATAAAATTCAAGGGCCAATTGGAACACTACAAGGAGAAATAGTTCACGAAATTGATGAAGATAAATTCTGGTTTTTGACAAAAGCATTGATTCAAAAGCAAGATTAGTTTTTAGCAAGTTAGTAAGGCTCGTGTGAGCACATCTATTTATTTAGTTTTTATAGCAAAGTAGTCACGTAAGTTATTAATTAAATTCAATATCTATCTTGAAAGCTTACACTAATAGATGTGCTCTTATATATAAATACAATAGCGTTATTTTTCCATATTATTTTGCCAATATATGGATGATACAAGGGTGATATAAAATGCAAGCCACGGCTAAAATAGCAAACTCAATCCAGAAAATGCCTGTTTTTGAAATGATGGGGATTAAAAAATCATTTGGAGATATTAAAGTTTTAGAAGGGGTTGATTTTTCCTTAAATGCAGGTGAAGTACATTGCCTAGTTGGTGAAAATGGAGCGGGGAAATCTACTTTATGTAAAATTATCGCAGGCATTTATCATGCTAATGAAGGCGTAATGCAACTAGATCAAAAAAACTATACTCCGCATAGTGTAAAAGATGCGCAACACAAAGGAATTGGATTTATTCATCAAGAATTAATGTTAGTGCAGGAGCTAACTGTGCTTGAAAATATCTTCCTTGGGTCAGAGATTATAACTCGACCTTGGGGGCAGTTAAATTGGAAGGAGATGCGCGAAAAGGCACAAGCTGTAATCTCAGATCTCGCTCTTGATATTTCTCCAGATCATATTATTAGCTCGCTCTCCACTGCGCAGCAACAAATGGTTGAGATTGCTAAGGCAATTTTGCATGATTATAGAATTTTAATTTTTGATGAGCCAACTGCTTCTATTTCTAAAAAAAATACTGAAACATTATTTAAGATAATTCATCAATTAAAACAAAAAAATGTTGCCATGATTTACATCTCACACCGTCTAGAAGAGTTCGCGGATATTGCCGATCACATAACTATATTACGCGACGGAATAAGAACAGGAACAATGGCTTATAAAGATACTGATCATGATGAGATTATTAAATTAATGGTCGGACGCAAGCTTGATGCAGATGTTGGCACTCACACCCCAATTACCTTACAAGCTCATCCTAAATTGAGGGTGACGCAGTTAGCAAATAAATGGATACAGCCTCTCTCGTTTGAAGTTCAAGCGGGAGAGATTTTGGGGTTTGCAGGTCTAGTCGGTGCTGGACGTACCGAAATTTTACGCGCACTTTATGGTGCTGATTATGCCGAGGGCGATATACACATCGAGGGAATTAAACAAATAATCTCTTCGCCTAAAGACGCCGTAAAAGCTGGGATTGGCTTTTTAACGGAAGATCGTAAATACCAAGGCTTAATCTTAGGTCAAAATATCCGTAACAATATTACGCTCCCTATTTTAACTCGTTTTTGGAATGGCTTGTACCTTAATACTAATCAAGAAAAAAAGTGCACTGAAAAATTAATACAAACTCTACAAATTGCTGCAAGTAGTCAAGATCAAATAACAGGAACCCTCTCGGGAGGAAACCAACAAAAAG
>BHEQ01000172.1 GCA_003864535.1 Gammaproteobacteria bacterium | reverse complement strand
TTTTAAGACACTGCGCATGAACGCTATTTGGTGCGACTATTTATTGGATTTTTCATGATAATTTAATGCCGATTTAATGTTATCTTAATGGGGCTGCTATTAATTAGATTTTTCAAGACTTGCGATTTTGTTAAAAGCGTAGTTTACATGGGTAAATGAGCATTTTAACAAGATCGCGTAACGCCAAAAAAGCAATTTATAGAGATGCCCTTAATGTTGATTTCACCATAAATAGCTCTATATTTTTGGTGTAGCTTTAATTTATTCCTCCATAAAATCTGATTTAGATCAAATCTTGAAATTTTAATAACTTTAAGCCACACTAACGCACCTACTTGTTAGGCTATATCAATTTAATATTAAACGAGGGATTATCATGGAACATACTTTACCTAAATTACCATACGCTCTAGATGCGCTTGCACCACATATATCTAAAGAAACTTTAGAGTTTCATTATGGCAAGCATCATCAAACATATATAACTAATCTAAATAATTTAATCAAAGGCACTGAATTTGAAAATTTAAGTCTGGAAGAGATTATTAAAAAATCTTCAGGTGGGATTTTTAATAACGCCGCTCAAATCTGGAATCATACTTTTTATTGGTTCTCATTAGCTCCTAATGCAGGTGGAACGCCATCGGGTAAGATTGCTGATTTAATAAATGCCAAATGGGGATCATTTGCAGAGTTCCAAAAAGCATTTGATACATGTGCAGCGACTACCTTTGGCTCGGGCTGGGCGTGGCTTGTTAAAAATGCAGACGGCTCACTGGAGCTTGTTTCCACCTCAAATGCAGGCTGCCCGCTAACAACGACACAAACAGCCCTGCTAACTTGTGATGTTTGGGAGCATGCTTACTATATTGATTATAGAAATAGCCGCCCTAATTATTTAGCATCTTTTTGGAAGCTAGTAAATTGGGATGAGGTTACAAAGCGTTTAGCTTAGTTTATTATTTATAAATAATAAAACCGTCACTTGCAGCATAGTACTGCAAGTGTGCTACTTTATTTTTTGCAGTTACATTATTTATTTATAATTTTTATCTAATTTCATGAAGATATTCCTTTCAAAATATAAGAAATTGTGTTCTTATGCTTCGTTTATTAATAGCATCAGATACATAATGGAGGTCATATAATGGCTAAAGATGGCTTTAAAAATTTCACACCTTATAAAATAAAAAAAGGTGAGAAGTATATGAATGAAAATCAAAAAGAACATTTCAAGACTATACTAGAAGGTTGGCGTACTGAGCTTATGTCTGAAAGTGAGCGCACAGTTCAGAATATGCAAGACTCAAGCAGTATGCCTGATCCTAATGATCGTGCATCTCAGGAAGAAGAATTTTCACTTGAATTGCGGGCGCGTGATCGCGAACGTAGATTATTATCCAAAATTGAAAAAACTCTACGCAATGTTGCCATAGATGAATACGGTTATTGCGAAGAATGTGGAATTGAGATTGGAATCAAACGCCTAGAAGCAAGACCTACAGCCCAAATGTGTATCGATTGCAAAGAAGTGCAAGAGCAAAAAGAAAAAACAGGTTCTTTATAGATTTAAGTAACTTCTATAAACTAGATTTTTCAAGGCTTGAGATATTATTAAAAGCGCAGGAAAGGCACACATAGATGTGCCCTTTAGCTTATTTTACAGTCAGCTTAAGCTTGCATTATCTGCATAAATTAACTGCGCATTTTATACCAAGGTGCATCTTGTGGACCTGAGTACTTCGGAGTAAACCAGCTCGATTGACGCAAAGATTTTGCGATATCTTTATCCACGCCAAGTATTGTGGCAAATAAAGCCATGCGCGTAGGCACACCAGCATCAGATTGCCTAAAAATTGCTAAACGCGTATCAGCATTGAGATCCGAGCTTAAATCATTCGCGCCTTCTCTAGCATCACGCGGTAATGGATGCATGATCACCATATCTTTTTTGCAATAAGTATTAATCATCGCCGCATTTATTCTAAATGCATCTGAATATACATAATCACCAGCTTCTGCAAAACGCTCTTTTTGTACGCGAGTTGCATAAATCATATCTGCAGCTTTAATCCCTTCTTGTAAATTTTCTGTTTGAATAATTGTATGCCCCAAATCCCCTGCTAATTGAATAAACTTATCGGGCATACTTAAAAAATTAGGTGCAACTAAGTTAAACGTAATATTTTTATATAAAGATAATAAACGCATTAATGAATGTACAGTGCGCCCATGACGTAAATCACCAACCATCGCGATAGTACTTCCATTTATTTGCTTATCCATGCGTTTAAATTCTGCATTAAGCGTATACATATCTAATAATGCTTGAGTTGGATGCTCGCCTGCGCCATTCCCGCCATTAATTAAAGGACAATTAGTCGCCGTGGCAATATCATAAATTGCCTGCTCTTCTTGGTGGCGCACAACTAATACATCAAAATAACCACCGATCACACGGGCGGTATCTTCAAGTGATTCACCTTTAACGATGGATGAAAAAGATACGCCTGTTGTATTTGAAACAGAGCCGCCTAAGCGCATAAAAGCTGCATCAAAACTTAAGCGGGTGCGGGTGCTTGCTTCAAAAAATAAACTTCCCATAACTGCGCCATGTAAAATATCTGTTTGCAGCTGACCGCGAGCTACAGGTACTAAAATATCGATTAGATTATAAAGATAATTTAAAGTATCAATATCAAATTGAGCACTAGAAAGTAAATGCTGCCCTTTTAGTTTCATAAAAAGACCTCTTATTAAATAAATTAGCCATAAATGGATATAAACATGGATAAAACACACACAAAAAACCGCCTGTAAATAGACGGTTGCTATAAATTATTTTTTAATATCTCGCTCTGTAGGTCCAATATAACGCTGGCGTGGTCGCCCAATTTTAAGATTTGGATCTGAAATCATCTCATTCCAATGAGTAATCCAACCTATTGTTCTAGCAATTACAAACATTGGGGTGAACATAGTCACAGGGATTTTAAGTGCTTTATAAATAATTCCTGAATAAAAATCAACATTTGGATAAAGTTTACGTTCTATAAAATATTGATCTTTAAGAGCAATTTCCTCTAAGCGTATCGCAATATGCATTAAAGGGTCATCCCCATATTTAGCTAATACTTTATCAGCGATACCTTTAATTAACTTAGCGCGTGGATCAAAGTTTTTATAAACACGATGCCCAAATCCCATCAAACGGAAAGGATCATCTTTATCTTTGGCTTTTGCGATAAATTTATCAATATTATCAACCGTTCCAATTTGATTTAACATTTTAAGAACCGCTTCATTAGCACCACCATGAGCAGGCCCCCAAAGACAGGCAATCCCAGCTGCAATTGCGGCAAAAGGATTCGTGCCTGAAGATCCAGCTAGACGTACAGTCGAAGTGGACGCATTTTGCTCATGATCTGCATGTAAAATCAATAAAACATCTATCGCCTCTTCAGCTACAGGGTCAATAATATATTCCTTACATGGCGTTGCAAACATCATATGTAGAAAATTACCTGCGTAGGATAGATCATTGCGCGGATACATAATTGGCTGCCCGATTGAATGTTTATAACATGCAGCTGCAATAGTTGGCATTTTAGAAATTAAGCGATGCGCGGTAATCATCCGATGTTCTGGGTCATTAATATCTAATTTATCTTGATAAAAACTAGCCATTGAGCCGACTATTCCTGTCATCATTGCCATTGGATGCGCATCATAACGAAATCCATCTAAAAACATCCTTAGAGTTTCATGCATAAGTGTATGATGCATAATAATGTTACGAAACTCTATATATTCATTTTTATTAGGCAGCTCACCATTCCAAAGCAAGTAGCATACTTCTAAAAATGAGCATTTTGTCGCAAGTTGCTCAATGGGGTAGCCACGATACATAAGCTCGCCCTTTTCTCCATCAAGATAAGTAATTGCACTTTCACAGCTTGCGGTTGATACAAATCCTGGATCATAAGTAAATAATCCAAATTCCTTGTTAAGCTTGCCAATATCCATAACAGCATCGCCATATGTAGCATCAAGAACAGGAAGTTCAACGCTTTTACCTGTTAGGCTATCTGTTAATGTGACTTTCCGATCAATCATTTTATCCTCCAATTAACTCCATTATTACAATATAATCAATTATATATCTCTCGTGACGTATTAATAAATAACTAATAATTTATTGTGTCATAAAATAAATCATATATTTTTAAACTTTTTGATTATACGTGAACTTTATTTTTTAGAAAGCTTAAAATTTTCTAAAGCTTACTTTAATTTAATTAAACAGCAGTGGCTAATTAGAATTTCTAATA
>BHEQ01000171.1 GCA_003864535.1 Gammaproteobacteria bacterium | reverse complement strand
GTGTGGGGCGATGTTTTTGGATTTGTCGATAGTGCAGGTAAATCAATTGGCTTAATTGGGCTTGATAATCCAGCAATTATCTCAATGCCATTAGCCTTTATTGGGATTATCGTCGTATCTTTATTAGATAATTCTAAAAATGCAATTGCAGAGAGAGCTGCATTTAAAGCACAAAATATTCGTTGTCAAACAGGGTTACATGAATAATTATCTGATGGGTACTTCTATAAATAAGTAAATGTACCCATATAAAATAATCTAAAATTAAACTAATGGCGGCAAGCCGAGCTCATTTAAGAATTTATTATGCTTATCTTTAGCTTTAAATGATTTATCTCTATTTTTAATGTACGTGACCACCCCGTCAGGCTACGCCTGCCACCCCTCCACAGGAGGGGAATTAAAGACAGTATTATTTGGTTAAAATTCCCCTCCTCTGGATGGGTGTCCCGTAGGGATGGGGTGGTTTTCTTTAAATGATTTATCTCCATTTTTAATTTACGTGATCACCCCGTCAGGCTACGCCTGCCACACCTCCACAGGAGGGGAATTAAAGACAGTATTGTTAGGTTAAAATTCCCCTCCTCTGGAGGGGTGTCCCGTAGGGATGGGGTGGTTTTCTTTAAATGATTTATCTCCATTTTTAATTTACGTGATCACCCCGTCAGGCTACGCCTGCCACTCCTCCACAGGAGGGGAATTAAAGATAACAGTATTGCTTGGTTAAAATTCCCCTCCTTTGGAGGGGTGTCCCGTAGGGATGGGGTGGTTTTCTTTATTCAGATTTAAGTGATAGTGTACTTAAAACAGAATGATTCTGTAAAAAAATCATTACACCAGATAAATTTTGTTTCACATCATAATCAGATATGTGAATAACCAGTAAGCCTAGACCAATTAAAAATGCATCTCTTTGTGCATCGTAATCAGCCTTGTAATCATGGCTGCTGCCGTCAATTTCGATAACAACACTTTTTTGGGCGCAATAAAAATCAACAATATAGTTGCCAATAATTTTTTGTCGATCAAAATCTAGCTCCATCAATTGCTTATTTTTAATCTGATTCCACAATAAAACTTCAGCTAAATTTCCTGCTCGTCGAAGTGCTTTGGCACGCTCTTTTAGTTCAGGATTGTAGGGGAGTGACATATAAGGTTTGGTTGATCGCATCAAATTATCTCCATTTTTAACGTACGTGACCACCCCGTCAGGCTACGCCTGCCACCCCTCCACAGGAGGGGAATTAAAGATAACAGTATTGCTTGGTTAAAATTCCCCTCCTTTGGAGGGGTGTCCCGTAGGGATGAAGTGGTTTTCTTTAAATGATTTATCTCCATTTTCAATGTACGTGACCACCCCGTCAGGCTACGCCTGCCACCCCTCCACAAGATGGGAATTAAAGATAACAGTATTGCTTGGTTAAAATTCCCCTCCAAAGAGGGGAATTAAAATGGTAACTCCCGTTAGGGATGGGATGGTTTTTTTATATAAGGAAGTTTAGCATATATAGCGGCGTAACATCAGTGATTAAAATAAGCCTTTTCAATGCCTTCGATATTATTAAAAGCGCAAATAGATGTACCCATATAAAATAATATTAATAAAATAATCTTATTATGATGCAGAATCTCAGATATAAATGCTTTAAAATATATGTTTTTAGCAACCTTATAAGTTATTCATGCACTATAATCAAACCTTGAAAAAAACCGCAGAAACACTTTTAATCAGCGATTTACATTTATCAGTCAGCTATCCTCATCTTACGCTGGCTTTTTATGCTTTTCTGGAAAAGCGTGCCATCCTCGCGCAAGAGCTTATTATTGTAGGTGATCTGTTTGAAATGTGGCTTGGGGATGATTTGGGTGATGCTTTTGCATTAGAGGTTGCAAGGGCTTTAAAAAAGCTGAGTGATTCTGGCACTAAGATTAGCTTTATTCATGGCAATCGCGATTTTAGCCTTGGACAAACTTATGCCAAACTATGTGGTATGAGCCTACTTGATGAATTTTATAAAATTACTCATCCGCGCAATAAGACCAAATCTATTTTAGTTTGTCATGGGGATCAACTTTGTACTTTAGATAAAGAATATCAGCGTTATAGGTCAATAATCCAGCATCGTATTATGTTAAAAATCTTAGGCTATTCTCCTAAATTTTTTCGGAAAATGATCGGAGCTTATGCGCGTAAAAAAAGTTTGCTTAAAAAAAATATAAGCAAAAATATAAGCAAAAATAAAAGTCAAGATATCAAAAAGATGCCGTTAGAGAATATAAAATATGATGTAGTTCAAGCTGCGGTGCTCGCAGCATTGTTAGATTATAATTCGGATATTTTAATTCACGGGCATACACACAAGCCTGCAACACACAAGCTTGATGATGATAAAGTGCGCTATGTCTTAAGTGATTGGGATAAAACAGCTGATTATTTATGTGTTAATTATGAATCTGAACATGATTTTAAGATCACCAGAAATATTATTTTAATACCAGTTTAGAGTCTAAAAAACCCAGATATCGCTAAAATGAAATACAATCCTCGCACAGGAACCAATTTTAGTTAGTTTGAATTTAAAGTCTAGGAAATCAAAATGCCTGTCAAGCAACCTCTCTCATCGTCAACTAAGTTTTTTATTTTTGCATTCATAATTTTATTATGCGTATTCGTAAGTGTTTTATTTTTGCGAGATATGCAAGATTATAATAATGAAGATTATAATGATAAAGAACCTTATTTAAAAAGCAAGCATATACAAAGCCTAAATATAGATAATATCAATAAAATAGTTCTACCTAAATTAAGTAAATATAATGGATCTGTTCAAGTTATATTAACCGAGAATAATTCCAAAATTGGGCTTGAATACTATACTTATCAAGATAAACTTGATGAAAAAATAAGCTTAACCAATTTTTTTAGAATAACATCTAGCGCTAATGCATTATATATAGATGAGATAGCAGAATATATAAATTATGAACATATTAAATATATTGAAGATATGATAATAACTCTGCCATTATCCATAAAAACACTTGAAATAAATAAAAAAAATATTAATTTAACTACAACAAATCTATTAGATAGACTGCACGTTATTGCAAATGATAAGAGCAGCTTAACAATTGAGGGAAGAGCTGAGATTGGATACCTTTTTTTTCAAGCAGAACATGATGCTAGCGCAGAATTAAGAGTTTGGGGTTATGGTCATAGTCAATCTATTGGCTATCTCAAAGTAGAATTATGTCTTGGTGAATTAGATCTTGATTTCGCAGTTATTGGCAATTCCTCATTACAAGTATGCGATTCTGTGAATTTAAAGCTTAAGGGAACTCGTGAGCAGCTCCAAATACCTTAAATGGCTTTTATAAAGGCGCTTCTATAAATTATAAAACTTGCACAAGCAAGCATAAGGACAGTATGAATCATCATTTTAATTTTTATAGATTTTATAATTTAACAATAATGAACTTTAAACAAAGAGCTAAGTTTTATGCTCTGTTTTTTGGGTTTTGCATTATAAGCTATATCATATTAATCACCTTGGCATTTTATATAGGTGGAAAACAAATATTTGCAATGAATTCACAAATTGCTTTCTTTTATTTTGGATTTATCTTAACAGGAAGTGTTTTCTCAATTTGTTACTCTAAAAAACTAAATTTAATTCAAAGTACTAATCAAAGCACACATCAAAACCAGGTTACTGCTATTGAAGCTTTGTTGCATACTTTTGTTTGCGCCGCCATGTATCCTGTTGTTTTTAGTATTATCTATATATTTACAAGCTTGTCAGTCCTTACTTTAGTTAACGGATTATCTAATGACATAACACTATTTATCCCTTTTTTTAATGAGCCATATTATGATTCTTATGATAAAAGAATCTTTAATGCTCAACAAATAGAAGTTTTTTTTATTTTCCAATTTTGGCATCTATGGCTTATCTGCGCTTATTTATATTTTAAGAAACTTCAATTTATTAAAATAATATTATTCCTACTTTTATATATTTTGATTTGTGGCAATACGCCTTTATTTCTAGATGGATTCCGAAACTTATTTGACTTCTGGTTCCATGGATCTAAAGTATATTCAGAATTAAATTACGCTCTCGTGATCATGCTTACATTTGGCTTGCCAGCATTAATTTATCTGAGCATCTACCTCTCTTATTGTGCATATTTAAAACCAACAAAAAAATTAGAATACAGCATGAAATTGGGATTTATCCTACCTATTGTCTTATTTTATTTTGGATTTACGAGCTTAGGCTTATTGATTGATCAAAGAGATGCTTACACTCGCTATATACAGAATATACAGAAA
>BHEQ01000170.1 GCA_003864535.1 Gammaproteobacteria bacterium | reverse complement strand
GAATATTGATTTTATGCGCAGGTAGTTTTATCTCAACGCTGATTTGTTTAAGCTGTGCTTTAAGATCAAACAACTCAAGCTTATCTATCGATAATTCTCTTATTTTAGATAATAAAATACTTAAGCTTGCAATTAAATATGGGCAGCCACAAACACGCGCATTGATATTTATTTTTTGAGCTGAGTAACTAAGTGCAATATCAAAAAAATGATTAGCATCTTTATATTCAATATACTTATCATTATATTTATCATGTTTATCATGTTTATCATGTTTATCAAAATCAAAATCTTGTTGATCGTAAGAATGAGAATTAGCTTCTAGTAATTGTGGATTTATAAGGTGCGAGATTAATAATTCAGGTAAGTTCATAGCATCAACAAATATTTGCATATTTAAATTACATGCAGATAAATTTAAAGAACTCTTTTTACCTTGAGCAAGTGATTGTAAATGCTGTGCTACTTTTAAAATATGGCTAACTCCAATCTGGATATCATCCCACAAACTTAAATGTCCGAAACTTAGGCGAATAGAGGTACGTGCATCAAAATCACTGAGTCCAATTTGGGTAAGTACATGCGAAGGCGCGCTATTTTCAGAGCTACATGCTGAGCCTGCCGATATACAAACTTGCGGCATTAACAACATAAGTGTTTCGCTCATAACATTAGGAATGGTTAGGTTCATAATAGATAAAACGCGTGTATCTCCGCCATTAACGCGGATATTTAGCGGTTTTAATATTTCTAATATTTGCGTATGTATTTGTGCATTAAGTTTATTTTGCGCCAAATAATTTTGATCTAATAACTCTAATGCCTTAGCTAAGCCTATGATTTGATGATTAGCTAGAGTTCCTGCACGAATTCCTAATTGAGCTCCACCACCTTCTATTAATGGTTTTAGGTTGATTTTAGGAAAATTTTTACGGATTAATAAACCGATGCCTTTAGGTCCATAACATTTATGGGCACTCATGCTTAATAGATCAATATTATCTAGATTAATTTTAAAGCGTGGGATAGCCTGAGTTGCATCCACATGCAATAAAATATTTTGCGTTTTTAACCATGCACCAATTGCGTTAATATCAAAACAAGTTCCTGTTTCATTATTTACCCAAATCAAACTTACTAATGCAGTTTCTGGTGTTACTGCTTGTTTTATCATATTTAAAGTGATTTGAGAGTCTGCATCAGGTTTTAAAAATGTAACTTTAATTCCATCATTCATCAAACTCTGGCTCACTTGAAGAGTGGCTTTATGCTCGGCACTACTCGTAAGCATATGAATTTTGGTTTTTTGTAACGCCATTACTCCTTTTAAAGCTTGATTTATGCTCTCCGTCGCCCCACTTGTGAAAATAATCTCATCTAGCTCACAATTTAAAACCTGAGCAATTGTATTTTTAGCAGTGTTAATAGCTGTTTTTGCATATAAGCCTAAAATATGCGTGCTACTTGCATTTGCCCAGCAATCACCTATATCTGGCGCAAGTGCTGCAAACATAGCTGTACGTACTTCTGCCGCTACCTGAGTGCTCGCAGCATCATCTAAATAAATTATTTTATTGATCATAAGTTACTCATTAGTATTTATTATGATTTATTAGGATTAAAGTTATTAAATATTTGCTTTAAATATTAGCCAGAGGATGAATATGCTTCGAGATAAATTGGCGGAAGCGTTCCGAATTGGGGTGAGAAAATAACTGGGCAGGTTTACCTTGTTCCTCGATTACGCCCTGATGAAAAAACACAACTTTACTTGAAACATCATGGGCAAAGTCCATTTCATGAGTGACAACTATCATCGTCATTCCATCCGCAGCTAAATCACGCATCACCTTAAGAACCTCTTGGACCAATTCTGGATCAAGTGCTGAGGTTGGCTCATCAAAGAGCATAACTGATGGCTCCATCGCTAAAGCACGCGCAATCGCAACACGCTGCTGTTGTCCGCCTGAGAGGGAAATTGGATAATCATGTTTATGCTCAAATAAGCCAACTTTATGTAAAATATCATGCGCTTTTTCAATTGCTTCTTGTTTAGATTTACCTAAAACATAAATAGGTGCTTCAATAATATTTTCTAAAACACTCATGTGTGCCCATAAATTAAAGCTTTGAAAAACCATGCCTAAGCGTGATCGGATCCGCTCAATTTGGTTTGGATTTACAGGAATTAAAGTTTTAAGGGTTGGATGTTTAGTTAGTTTAAGTGCTTCGCCAGCAACGATAATCTCACCTTGATCTGGTGTTTCA
Organism: Gammaproteobacteria bacterium; assembly: GCA_003864535.1. Taxonomy (GTDB): domain Bacteria; phylum Pseudomonadota; class Gammaproteobacteria; order Cardiobacteriales; family Wohlfahrtiimonadaceae; genus BHEQ01. The sequence continues at coordinate 2,092 of BHEQ01000170.1, read as the reverse complement.
AGCAAATTAATGCAGCGTAAAAAGGTGCTTTTACCCGAACCTGATGCGCCTAAAATTGAAATAACATCACCTTTATTTGCAATTAAATCAATCCCTTTTAAAATATGGCGTTCTCCAAAAGATTTATGGATATTTTTTACTTCAAGAGCAGGCGTTAATGCTGTATTTATTTGATTAGTCATAGTTTAAATCAAGCTTTAAGATAATATTTAAGTATCAATAGTAACAAAGACGCAACTTTTTTTCAGCAATGATCATGAGGATATTCTAAAATAGCGGATTATTGAAAGATTATTTAAGAATTAATTAAAAATTATTGCAACATTATTTAAAAAATATTTAAAAATATTAAAAGGATATTTAGATGAGTATAAAATCAGATCATTGGATTCGCCGTCAAGCACTACAGCATAATATGATAGAACCTTTTGAGGGCAATCAAGTGCGCACTAAAAATAATATGGTTGATGGAGAACGCATTATAAGCTACGGAACTTCAAGCTATGGCTATGATGTTAGATGTAGTAATGAATTTAAAATATTCACTAATATTAACTCGACTATTATTGATCCTAAGAACTTTGAAGATGGCAATTTTGTTGATGTTTGCGCCGATGTGTGCATCATTCCACCTAATTCTTTTGCACTGGCACGCACGGTTGAATATTTTCGGATCCCACGCAATGTCTTAACAATTTGCCTAGGTAAATCAACCTATGCACGCTGTGGCATTATCGTAAATGTGACCCCACTTGAGCCTGAATGGGAAGGACATGTAACTTTAGAATTTTCAAACACAACTCCACTTCCTGCGCGTATTTATGCTGGCGAAGGCGTGGCACAAATGCTCTTTTTTGAATCAGATGAGGTTTGTGATATCTCTTATAAAGATCGCGGTGGTAAATATCAAGGACAAAGAGGGGTAACTTTGCCTAAAACCTAACTTAATTAGATACTTTCTGTTAATGCTAGCTTTATAGGCACATTTATATCTGCTTCTAATAATATCGAAATCCTTGAAAAATCTAATTTATAGAAATCCCCTTACTCTATATCTAAAAATGCACAAAATATATATAAAACATATATAAATATAAAATACAAAATTATAAAGGTTAAATAAAAAATGATTATTATTAAAACTCCAGAACAAATTGAAGGAATTCGCTTAGCCTCGCGCCTAACTGCGGATGTCCTTGAGATGATCACTCCTTTTGTGGTTGCTGGGGTTAATACGCAAGAGCTTGATGAGCGTATGAATACTTTTATTATAAACGAACTTGGCGCAATCTCAGCCTGTATTGGTTATCATGGTTATCCTAAATATACTTGTATCTCGGTCAATCATGTTATCTGTCATGGCATACCATCACTTACTAAAATTTTAAAAAATGGCGATATTTTAAATATAGATGTATCCATAATTAAAAATAGCTATTTTGGGGATACGAGCCGCATGTTTGGAATAGGGCGTGTGCCGATTATGGCGCAAAAATTAGTTGATGTAACTTATGAATGTATGATGCTAGGCATTGAAGCGGTTAAACCTAATGCGCCTTTTAATGATATTGGGATTGCCATCCAAAAGCATGCGCAGAAGCATAATTTTTCTGTAGTACGCGATTTTTGTGGGCACGGAGTTGGGGTTGCATTTCATGAAGATCCTCAAGTAATGCACTATGATAGTAAGCAAAGCACAGATATTATGCAAGAAGGTATGATTTTTACAATCGAGCCTATGATTAATGTTGGCAAATATCACAGTAAAGTTTTGGCTGATGGCTGGACGGCGGTAACTAAAGATCATTCTTTATCCGCCCAGTGGGAGCATGCGGTTCTCGTTACCGCAACAGGTTATGAGATTCTTAGCTTGCCAAGTAAACTCTAGAAAGCACAGTTTAGGAGACTTCTATAAATTAGATTTTTCAAGGCTTGCGATATTATTAAAAGCGCAGTTTACTGAGATAAATGAGCATTTTAACAAGATAGCGTAACGCCAAAAAAGCAATTTATAGAAGAGCCCTGTTGCTAGTTTTTGTTTTATAGAGTTATACTAAAATAATATAACTGACATAGCAGCACACATTTATTA
>BHEQ01000169.1 GCA_003864535.1 Gammaproteobacteria bacterium | reverse complement strand
CGTGATTGATGATTCATATAACGCTCACGGCGACGCTCATCACGCTCACCAGGGGAGCTTCCTTGCTCACGCTCATCAGCATAATCAGATTGTTTTTGATGTTCAAGTCCAACTAAGCTTATTAATTCTTTTAATTGTTCTTCAGTAATATCGTCAAATTTACTTGGGCGTAAACTCCGTGGTAGAGTAACTGAGCCATAACGCACTCGAATTAAACGCGATACGGTTAAGCCTTGAGACTCCCATAAACGCCGCACTTCTCGGTTTTTACCTTCGCTTAAAATAACGTGATACCACTTATTTGCGCCATCACCGCCTGCTTCAATAATTTTATCAAACTTTGCAATACCATCTTCTAGTTGGACACCTTTTTTCAAAATATTTAAGGTGCTTTCAGTCACATCGCCTAAAACACGCACCGCGTATTCACGTTCAACTTGACTTGATGGATGCATTAATTTATGAGCTAACTCGCCATCATTGGTAACTAGCAATAAACCTTGGGTATTTAAATCTAAACGTCCGATGGTGATCCAGCGTCCGTGGTTAAGCCTTGGAAGTCCTTCAAATATTGTGCGCCGTCCTTCAGGATCATCACGCGTGGTAACCTCGCCAACAGGTTTAAAGTACATTAAAACACGGCGGCGAAAGGGACGATCTAATAATTTAATTGGTTTGCCATCAAGTAATAAGGTCTCTTTGCCCTCAACTTGCATGCCTAAAACGGCAAGTTCACCATTGACATAGATCCGTCCTGCTGCGATCCAATCTTCTATCTCACGACGTGAGCCTAGCCCTAGGTTTGCTAATACTTTTTGTAAACGATCTGCCATTTTTGTGTAATCTCTTTTAAATAATTGGGTGAGCCTGATAGCATTAATTATCCCAATTATTGAGAAAATTCCAGTTATCAGGAAGATGCTTATTCACATAAGCTGCATTGTACAAATAATAAATATCAAGGTGAGGAATATAGCGCAAATTGATTAAAAAAGTAGAATATTTACAATTTTAGAACTTATTGATGATATATCTCAAGCGGTTTTAAACCAAATTCTTCAAGTTTATTGCGTATATTAGCGGCTTGATCGCGAGGGTAAGGGCCTATTTTTATGCGATATACATCAAGACCCTGACCATTTTTAGCAGTTTCAATATATGCTTTTAAATTGGATTTTTTAAGTTTATTTAATAATATATTGGATTCTTTTTGAGCATTTTTAGAGCTTAAGCTAACAGCTTGAAAGCTTACAAGAGGGTTTAAACCTGGAATAGGTATAACAAGATTTTCAGTATTAGTAAGAGGATTTGCAGAAATATTTATAGGAGTACTTGTGTGATTATTTACAGAAGAAACTTGTTTATACTCTGCATTTTCATTCATACTTACAAGGATTATCGGGGGTAAGCTAAAACTTCCTAATTTGGGGATTTCTTTTAGGGGACGCACCGCTTGCCCGCCGATCTCTTCTACAGAAATAGATACTTGGCGTTTTGCAAGCGCCGTATAATAATCATAATCCTTAGGTAAAGAGCTATCATCTTTATCCAAAGGAATTGCGATTTTTAATTTAGGCAAATTCATTTCCTTTGCCTTACTTGCTATTTTTTTAGGAGAACGCGCAAAATCTATTATTGGTTTTGAGATTAAAATTAAAGCGGCTAATCCAAGCATGCTCGCAAGCAGAAAAAACAATATTTTATTGTTTTTATTTTTGAGTAAATTTTTATGCGTATTCTCGGTTAAACCTTTATTTTTTGAAGGTTTTCTTTTGGTCGCATTTTTAGACTTTACTTGGCGTATCCTCATTATTTACATGCGCTCAGGTGCTGATAATCCTAGTAAATCCAATCCATTTGCTAAAACCTGTTTGGCGGCACTAATCAAAAATATTTTCGCATCTTGCAATGCTTGTGCATCAAGGCAGTTAATATCTTTTGTTAAAATTTTTATTTTAGTGCCAGTTGCATCTACAATATTATAATAAGCATGCACACTCGCAGCTAAATCCTGTAAATATGCGGCGATTAAATGGGGTGAGTTATTATTACTCGCAATAATAATCATTTCGCTAAAACGTGAAATAAGGCGCATTAAATCATATTCGTGCGGTAAGTTTAGTAAGCCTAAAGAGCTAAGATTATGCGTATCCAATGTTAGATTGCTTTGATTTTCGCGCTCACGTAAAACTGAGCAAATCCGCGCATGTGCATAATGAATATAATAGACTGGATTATCATTGCCTTGCGAGCGGGCAAGATCAATATCAAACTGTAATTGAGAATCAGGTTTACGCGCGACTAAGAAAAAACGGGTCGCATCTTTACCTACATCATCAATTAGATCACGCAAAGTTACATAATCGCCAGCGCGTTTTGCGAGCTTAACCTCCTCGCCATTTTTAAGAACCATGACCATTTGATGGAGGACATAATCAGGCCAATGTTTAGGAATATCCATTTCAAGAGCTTGTAAACCTGCGCGGACACGCGAGATTGTCCCGTGATGATCTGCTCCCTGCTCATTAATTACGCGGACAAATCCACGCTCCCATTTGGATAAATGATAGGCAACATCAGGCACAAAATAAGTATAGCTTCCATCTGATTTACGCATGACCCGATCTTTATCATCACCAAAATCTGTTGATTTCAGCCACAATGCCGCATCTTGCTCATAGGTATAACCACGCTGTGTTAAGCGGCTCACAACTTGTTCTACTTTCTTCGTCGCATATAGTGATGATTCTAAGAAAAATACATCAAATTTAACCCCAAATGCTTTCAAATCAAGATCTTGTTCGCGTCTTAAATAGGCAACAGAAAAATCACGGATACTTTCTAAATCATCTTTATCACCCGTAGCGGTAATACTCCTATCATCAGCAATCACGGTTTCTTTATTTAAAAAACTTTTTGCAATATCAGCAATATACTCGCCACGATAATAACTATCTTGCCAGTTTGGGTGCGTAGGATTTAAACCATCAATTCGAGCTTTAGTTGATGCGGTTAGATTATTAATCTGCGCTCCTGCATCATTATAATAAAACTCTTTGGTAACATTAAAGCCCGTCGCAATAAGTAAACGCGCTAATGAGTCTCCAATCGCAGCCCCACGTCCATGACCTACGTGTAAAGGACCTGTTGGATTCGCTGAAACAAATTCAATTTGAACTTGCGCTCCGTGCCCAATATTGCTGTGCCCGTAACTAGAACCTTCCTTAATTACTTTTGCAAGCTCTTGGTGATAGGCAACTTTGTTTAACGTGAAATTTAAAAAGCCAGGCCCTGCAATTTCAACTTTTTCAAGTAAAAGATGCTTAGGCAGATGCTCAATAATTGTTTGGGCTAAAGCACGTGGATTAGTGTTTAGGCTTTTTGCAAGCATCATCGCGATATTGCTTGCAAAATCACCATGAGCTTGGTCACGAGTACGCTCAAGGCTGCTCGCTATTTTTTCAGTTGCAGATACATTAATCTTAGCTAAAGCATTTTGGAGTAATTGGATGAGGATGTTTTTCATGTCTTAATGCTTATTAAATTTTGTTAATAAACTCTGCATCTTATCTTCAAAATTACCTACAACTGGTTCTGATTTGCTTGAATCTCCAGTCATATTGTTTTTAGTTCTTGAATTTAGATGACTTGAGCTTGAGTTTGAATTTGAGCTTGGGTTTGCTGAAGATCGAGCTTGCCTATTTTTTGAGCTAGAGTCATTCCGTTTTCCAGCATAATTATTTGTGCTTCTTTCAGGCTTTTTAAACGCAGGTTTACGCGAAATATGGTCAGATATAGGCGCAGATTCTGTAGTTTGGGTAGAGATTTCACTGTTACTTTCATTTTTATTTTCAAGCTTAACTGAGTGCTCTTTACGTGCATGGCTTCTACGCTCAGCGATTGCACGTGCTTTTTCAGGTTTATTTTCTGCAATCCAGCTTTCAGTTTCTGTTATTTTTTGGCGCGCATGAACTTTTTGATCATCAGTAATCTCTTCAGCTTGAGATCCATCTAAGTTAATTCTAAATTGAGCATTAGCTACAGTACGTTGGTAGCGCAATTGTTTGGTATACCAAGAAAGGGCTGAACGCACGATAACGCCATCAAAACCCCATTCCTTTGCTATCGGTAATAAAGACTTATGCAGGCCTATAGCTAGAGCGACGGGACGACCCGTTCCTGCTTTTGGGAAAATAGTAGGGTAGCTTTCACTTAGTTTGATGAGCAGTAATTTAGCGTCATTACGTGCTTTATCTTTGCGATTTTTTACCGTCTCTTGAGCAATTAAGGGTTCTGTTAAGCTACTTTCTTCAACAATCATAACATCATCACAAGATAAAATTATTTGAGCCTCTTCATCAATTAGCTCTTTATTAACC
>BHEQ01000168.1 GCA_003864535.1 Gammaproteobacteria bacterium | reverse complement strand
ATAATATCTTTAGCGTATTGCGCTGAACTTATATTTTCTGCATTAAGCTTGTTTTTTAGTTTATGCGTAACTACATTTAGCGCAGCAGCTTTAATTCGCGCTGCAAGCTCTGGGTTTTTAGATGATTGCTGTTCTAGGTAAATATATAAATTTTCTAGTTTTTGCAGACCTTCAGCATCCCAAATATGTAGCGGCATGACTGCAATATCCACACCTGCTAACAACGCCATTTCAACAGCTTCATTATTGCCAAAATTGTCCACAATTGCCCCCATATCAAGTGCATCGGTGAGGATTAAACCTTTAAAGCCTAATTCATCACGTAAAATCCCTGTTATGATTTTCTTAGATAAGGTTGCAGGTAAGCCAATGTTTGTACCATCTTTTTTAGAGATCACTTGAGTATCATCTAAAGCGGGAAACACTATATGCGCCGTCATAATCATATCGACTGAATTTGCGATAGCAGCTTTAAAAGGCATTAAATCTGTTTTACGCCATTCATCCATAGAATACGATACGGTCGGTAAGCCAATATGTGAGTCTGTGGCAACATTGCCATGCCCTGGGAAATGCTTTGCGGTTGCCATTATTTTTTTAGAATGCAGCCCCTTGATATATGCGCTTGCCATTGCATTAATTAAATCAACGTTATCTCCATAAGAGCGCACTCCAATAACTGGATTTTTTTGATTACTGTTGATATCAATAACAGGGGCAAAATTTAAATGAAAGCCTAATGCGGATAACTCGGCTCCATGAACTTTACCTGTTTTTTCAGCTAAATCTGGTTGGCGCGTTGCCGCTAATGCCATATTACCCGGCATTTCTGTGCCTTCTTGCAAGCGTGTAATATAGCCACCTTCTTGGTCAACAGCTAACATAATCGGGAGCTGATAACGCGCCGTTTGGATGGTACTTGTTAAGTCATAGCTTTGATATGTGTCAATCAGATTCTCTCTAAATAATGCTAATGATCCAATTTTATATCGCGAGAGCACATCAGCCAGATCATCAGGAAGAATCGTCATATTGATGGGATTTTTCTGATTATCAACCCCCCAATTGCGAATATCAAGCATAAGTACTTGCCCTATTTGCGCACGAATATCCATTTTATCAACTAATGCTGCTGCATTTTCCTCAGGCATATCCCAAAGTTTTTTAAGATCAGCTTGTTTAATTCTTGGATAACGGCTCGGCATATCAATTCCAAATGTATTACTTGCGAAAAGCGTGAAAAGTGCGAGGATTGCAATATTCTTGAGCATAAAATAATTACCTTTTGAAATATATAACAGATTAATGTGTAGTATAGAGCTCTTGTTTTGTATTGCAATTAAAAAAACTAGCTTCATCATCAAATACAACAGCTTGAGCTTTAATAAATGCTAAGAAACTTCTTATTTTAAGCTCCTTGTGCTCAAGGCGTGCTTTTATAAGCGTTAAATCTTTTTTAAATAACTGTGTGTGGCAATAGTGCTGTTTTTCTAAAGTTACAGGATAACTAGCCGCGGTCTTTGAGTATAATTTCTCAATTAAATCTAAGGGGATAAAAGGCGCATCACAGCTTACAAATTGAATCCGCTCCCGCATAAAATCATGCTGATTATCAACATAATCAATATCAACATTAATATCAGTATCAATATCTAAATTCAAATCCAAATAATCTACAGCACTTAACATTCCTGCCATTGGACCTAATGCTTTAAGATCATCTTTGTCTGCAAAAACTATCTGCTTATTCTGCTGATAGCGTCCTAAAATATCTTGATACTGGGCTTTATTGCGATTAGCGGATATTAAAATTTGTGCAGATTGTGGGATAAGGCGCTTGATTACATGCTCAATTAAAGGAAGCTCTTTATCAAATTTAGATGCTTTAAATAATAGCAAGCCCTTATCTTTGCCATCCATCCGCCGTCCTTCTCCGCCTGCAAGGATAATAGTGGTAACAGTGTGAGTTTGATTAAGCATAAATATTACTCTTTGTTATATTATTTAACATTATAAAATAAAAATATAAAATAATGTTATTATTGAATTGACTTCTTTAATTAATTTTATAGGAACTTCTATAAATTAGATTTTTGTATCTACTTAGCAGAGGGGACTTTTACAGCTCCTCCCCTGCGAAGGGGAGGTTGGGAGGGGTTAGCATTAATCTTATTTTCAAAAAATAGGAACTTTACCGACTCCAGCTGGAATTTCTTGAATTAATACGGGAATGCAAATTCCTGAAATATTCGCCCGCAAAGCTCGAATAAGATCCCGTGCGTAAAGCTCATCAACCTTAAAATGGGAAGTACCTTTAGCAAGATCCATTTGATGCAAATAATATGGTTTAATTCGATGTAAGATAAATGTACGCATAAGCGTCGATAAATCATCTAGATTATCATTAATATTTTTCAAAAGTACCGATTGCGAAAGCATAGGAATTCCTGCATCTGCAATCTGGGCTAAGGTTTTGATTGCATTTTCGGTAAACTCTTGAGCATGATTTGCATGAATTACAATATAGAGACTTTTTTGATGGGTAAAAACCGTTTGAAATAAACTCAGCATAGCGGCACTAATGCGTTTAGGTTCAACAATTGGAATGCGGGTGTGGATCCGAATATTTTTTACGTGCGCGATTTTATTGAGCCGCGTAAACAGCATGGTAAGCTGCGCTTGTGAAGCTATAAGCGGATCACCTCCAGTTAAAATAACCTCCCATATTTCTTGATGATTTTCAATGTAATCAAGAGCAAGCTCCAGTTGCTTCGTGCTTAATTGCTCACCTTTAGCCCCGATCATCTCGCGCCTAAAACAAAAGCGGCAATACACTGCGCAAGCAGCGGTTAGCTTTAAAAGAACGCGATCGCAATAGCGATGGACTATGCCTGCAACGGGCGTATAAGCGTTATCTCCAATTGGATCTATAAGCTCTTCTGGTAAAATTGTATTTTCCGCAATATCTGGTACAAACTGCTTAAAAACAGGATTATTTTCATAATTAACTAGATTCTGCTCAATAGCGCTTTGAGAATTTTTGATAGCGTTAAGCATATCTGGCGTTATTCTAATTTGAAATTGTGCTACAACAGGTTCTAATAATGCACGCTTATTTTTATTTATAAGATTTTGTTTTTCAAGATTATCTAGTGATATAAGTGATTTATTCATTCAAGCACGCTAAAATATCTGCATGCAGAGCTGCGTTTCTACTTGCAACAACATAGCCATTTGAGTTGATAGTTAAGGGTTTTCCGTGCCAATCACTAATGATTGCCCCAGCTCCTTTAAGGATTGGAACAAGCGCAAGAAAATCATAAGGCTTAAGATCAGCCTCAACCACTGCATCAGCATGACCTAGAGCAAGCTGCCCATAACCATAAGCATCACACCCAAACCGCAAGGCTTTTGCCTGTTTAGATAAACGCTCATATGCAAGTAGTGACTCACCTGCAAACATTTTGGGTGTTGTGGTAAATATTTGGGCATCTTGTAATGATTTATACCCTTGTAATTTATTTATAACATTATCATTAAATATACTAAGATCATCTTTAAATCCAAACCAGCGTTCATTTAATGCGAGTGCATCCATCATCCCAAAAATAGGTTCACCATTTTTAAGTAAAGCAATTAAAGTTGTAAATAATGGGATGCCCATGACAAAACCGCGGGTTCCATCAATTGGATCAATCACCCATGTGTATTCTGATTTATCTTGTATCTCTTGCCCAAACTCTTCTCCATAAATACTGTGCTCTGGAAATGTATTTTTGATTAATCTAATTAATGCGCGCTCCGTATTTTGATCGGCAAGGGTAACTGGAGATAAATCTTGCTTATCTTCAATTGTTAAATTTGACCTAAAATATGGCAATGCTGTTTGCCGAGCGCATTGGGAGAGAGTTTTTGCAAAAGTGATTAGAGAATCATAAGAAAGATTATTAAGAGGGTTATCAGACATAAATATATTTCTCGGGAGCTTGAAGTTTATTGATTTAAATTATATTTAAAATAATTAGTTACATATAATGTAATTTCTTATTTAAATAATTTGAGATTGCTTTAATTGGTAATTCAAATAATTAATTCTATAATTAATCTAATATATCCTTTATTAGCCTGTAAAGAAAAGTTAAACGCGCATAACTTATGCACAGCTTACTTATTTATTTGAGGTTTTATATTTTATCTAGATGTCAAGCATTGAAGTAATAAATTTTTACAACCCATTGAATATAAATAAATAATTTTATGAATAAAGATTAGTCAATTTAGTAAATGCTCATCTTATTATAACTTTACAGTCAAAAACCAAACTTATCTAAAGACTTATCCAAAACTTATTATGATAAAAATAGAAGCACAAATAGACCAAGCTAAAT
>BHEQ01000167.1 GCA_003864535.1 Gammaproteobacteria bacterium | reverse complement strand
GACATTAGCACTAAATTATTAGGTAGTTTATTAGCAATTTATGAACATAAGATATTTGTTCAAGGAGTTTTGTTTAATATCAACTCATTTGATCAATGGGGAGTTGAGTTAGGCAAGCAATTAGCAAGTAAGCTAATTCCTGCGTTAAAGCAAAATAAAGAAATTGATGCTGATCCATCAACCGTGCAATTAATTGAAAAATTCTTATCTGGCAGGGTTTAAGCTCAGGCTAAATTCCCCCGAAGCTTTGGGACTTTTAAAGCTCCTCTATTGTTAAGGGGAGGATGGGAGGGGTTCTTTTAAATCTTTAACTGCTGCGTAGTTAAAGATTTTTTAAGGCTTGTGATATTATTAAGTTAAGGATTTTAAACATGTATGATATTGTGGTGACTTTTAAGATTAACAAGCACAACTTGAGTATGGAACATGAATGAGCAACAACAGCGTTTACAAACGCGTTTTCAAAGAACTGAATTTTTAATAAGTGGGAATGATTTATCCCATTTGCCTAAAGGTAATCATTTAGAAGTTGCCTTTGCAGGACGCTCTAATGCGGGTAAATCTAGCGCATTAAATGTGATCACCTCGCAAGCGCATTTAGCTAGAATTTCAAAAACTCCTGGGCGCACCCAATTGATTAATATATTTAAAGTTAATGAGCAAAACTTTTTAGTGGATTTACCTGGATATGGTTATGCGAAAGTTCCTGAAGCGATGCGTAATCACTGGAAGATAATGCTCCAAAGTTACTTTGAAAAGCGTGAGAATTTGCGCGGTTTAATTATGATGATGGATGTAAGACATCCGTTAACACCACTAGATTGCCAGATGCTTGCTTGGTGTGATGCGCGTAAATTATCTACGCATATTTTATTAACTAAAGCGGATAAATTAAAACGCGGTCCACAAATGAGTGCTTTAATGCAGGTGAAAAAACATCTCGCCCAAGAATATAATTTTGATGTATCGGTGCAACTTTTTTCATCAACAAGTAAAGATGGTCTCTTAGAAGCATGGCAAAAGCTTGATTACTGGCTCAAACCTTCTAAAGTTTAAATATCATATTAAAAATAGGATCTTATTATGCTAAAGCCTTGGGCAATTTATGCAGATATTGGCGGGACAAATTCTCGCTTTGCACTCCAAATGGATAAAACCGCGCCCTTGGAGCACATTAAAATTTATGCATCTTCTGATTTTAACGAGCCTTCCGATGCTATTTTGAGGTATTTGCACGAGCAAGATTTAGCCGCTCCTGAACACATAGCCATCGCAATTGCCTGCCCAATTACCGGGGATGCATTAAAAATGACCAATATACATTGGAATTTTTCGATTGCGGCAACAAAAGCTAAAGTTAAAGTTGATTCACTCTATTTTTTAAATGATTTTGAGGCTTTGGTCTTATCTTTACCTGATTTAAAAGAGAATGAAATTATACAAGTAGGCACAGGAGTTGCCGCTAAACACGGAGTTATGGGCTTAATTGGTCCTGGCACTGGAGTTGGGGTTGCAAGCATTGTCCATGCAGGAGAATCTTATCAAGCGTTGCCTTGTGAGGGCGGACACGGATTATACCCACCGCAAGATTTTGAAGAGCTTGAAATCATCAAATTTCTCATGCGACCTAAAGCTGATCACGCTGCTTGCACAGTCGTTAGCATTGAGGATCTCCTTTCTGGAAGCCGTGGTATTGGTAATTTAATCAAAGCAATGGCATCTATACATGCAGTATCTGTGCCTAATTGGAGCCCAAAAGAACTAGTCGCACATGCTCTTATTCAAAAACAACCTTTCGCAATTAGTGTATTAGCACGTTATTGCGCCATTTTGGGTAATGCTGCGGGCAATGTTGCCTTAACTGTTGGCGCGACTGGGGGGATGTATATTGGTGGTGGAATTGTGCCACGTTTGGGGCAATTTTTTGTAGATTCAGCTTTTAGAGCGTGTTTTGAAAATAAAGATATTGCCACTTATTATGTGAAAGCTATTCCTACATTTATGATTTGTGCGCAGTATCCTGCATTGCTTGGCGCACAATCTGCATTAAAAAATATTTTAAAAATTAATAATATTAATTAACTATTATGAATTTATATTAATAGATGTGTCCTTAATGATATGATACTTAAATATTAAGTTATCGTACTGTTATCATATATATAAAATTTATTACATTATAAAAGGCAAAACATGTTATCTCGTATTGAAAATTCTAAAAGCAAATTTCGCCGTTCCGAGCTTAAAGTTGCAAATTGGATTTTAGAAAATCCTAATAAATGTGTAAAGCTATCTATTGGAGCACTTGCAGAAGCTGTTGGCGTATCTGAACCAACGATTATCAGATTTTGCCGCGCCTTGGAATGTGAGGGTTATCAACTATTTAAAGTTCTTTTGGGCGAATCATTATCCGCAGGAGTTCCATTTATTCATGATCAAATCTCAGAATTAGATGATACCCGCGCTATTGTGGATAAAGTTCTTAATAGTGCCAGTGCCGCAATTTTACGCGCACGCCATCATGTTGATCTAACCGAGATTGATAAGGCGATTGATATTTTAGATAATGCCTATCAAATTCTTTGCTTTGGGCACGGGGCATCTGGCGTGGTGGCGCGTGATGCCCAGCATAAGCTTTTACGCGTTGGGATTGCGGTTGCTGCGTATACCGACCCCCACGTGCATAGTTTAGCTGCAAGTTTATTAACCGAAAAAGATGCGGTAATTGCAATTTCCCACACAGGCATGAGTCGCGATGTTATTCAATCGGCAAAGCTAGCCTTAGAAAACGGCTGCCGTGTGATTGCGGTTACGCCCAAAAACTCAAAACTTGGTGAGATTGCAAGTGCTTGTATTGATTCAGGTGTGCGTGAAGATACGAATGAGTATATGCCGATGATTTCACGTTTAACTGATTTAGTCATGATTGATGTGCTTATCGTTGCCCTAGCCTTACATCGTGGGCAAACATTTATCGATGCGATGGAGCGTTCCAAAAGGATTATTCGGAGCAAACATATACCTTAAGGGCACATCTATAAATTTCTTTTTCAGCTGACACGATATTATTAAAATGCTGAATTTGACATTCCGCTCCATTTAATTACACCCCCCTAAATCCCCCCTTTGCAAGGGGGACTTACTCCTCCCCTTGCAAAGGGGGAGGTTGGGAGGGGGTGCTTTTTAGCTGCTGAGTAGTTACGAAAAATCTAATTTATAGAAAGCCCCTTAGAATATATTTAAATATAGAGCTAAATAGCTTCTAATTTTGCATAACTTAAGACTAAAATTTTAGTCCCACCTTTGGCAAAACGGATTGAGACCCGCGCTTGCGGACCATCGCCTTCAAATCCTAAAATAACACCTTCACCAAATTTCTCATGCAAGATACTTTGTCCAAGTTTAAAGCCTTGGACGCTATCTTGGGTTGCCACTTGGTGCGTGCGTGCTCCGTGTAAATTAGCTGAAGAATAATTATTTTGATAACCATATTTATTTTGAGATGCTTGAACGGTACGGGCAAGTTTTAAGGCAGGGCCTGTCATTTGTAAGCATTCATCTGGAATATCATTTAAAAAGCGTGATTTAGGAAATGTAACCATGCGCCCGTGATGCATTCGGGTTGCACAGTAACTGATGCTCAAATGCTTTTCAGCCCGAGTAATCCCAACATAGGCTAAACGGCGTTCCTCTTCTAAACGCTCAGGCTCACGTGCGGACATCTCACTTGGGAAGATTCCCTCTTCAAGTCCAACTAAAAACACAATCGGAAACTCTAAACCTTTCGCAGCATGCAAAGTCATTAATTGGACGCTATCTTCATAAACTTGAGCTTGATTTTCGGTTGAATCTAAAGATATTTGGGCTAAAAAAATCGCTAATTGCTCCCGCGTGCTTGGCATAATTGCCAATGGTTTTGCCTCGAATAAATTATGGTCGAGAATGGTAGGGGAGGCTGCTTCTAAAGATACCTGCCGTTGCAGTTCAGCTCCAAAATGGCTCGCAGCACTGATCAATTCATTTAAATTCTCAATCCTATCTTCACCACGTCCCATAGGTTCGTTAAGATACATCGGTTTAAGTAAAGAGCGATCAATACACATTGCAAAATGGGCATCAAGTGCATAATCATCCATATTATTACTTAAATTGCTAATTAAATTACGCAAGCTCAGTAAAGATGCTTGTGCTCGCGGTGTCAGTGTTTGGGATTCAATTAAATCCTCAAGCGCACTCCATAAGGAGCATTTATTTAAGCTTGCATGTTGGCGCAATTTATCTATAGTACTTGCGCCAATCCCTTTAGGCGGCGTACTCATCGCGCGTTCTAAGGCGACATCATCATGTGGATTAACCGTTAAGCGGATGTAACTGCTCGCATCTTTAATCTCAGCG
>BHEQ01000166.1 GCA_003864535.1 Gammaproteobacteria bacterium | reverse complement strand
CATCTATGTGTGCTTTTAATAATATCGCAAGCCTTGAAGTTGGCTATTTGCGTGAACGGCGCAGTCCCATGCGATATAAAGGACGAAAACCTGAAACCGCAGCACGCTCTCTATGCTGCTTCAGGCAAGGTCTTGGCGGTATACTCGCTCCAAAAAGAGTAGGCGCGAGCTCACTTAATGCATCAAGATAAACTTGTTGTTTAAATTGAACAACTTGATTCATGGGATACCAATAATCAACCCAGCGCCAATTATCAAATTCAGGGCTACCAGTGCTATCAAAAACAATACTATTTTCTAGTGAGATGTGTTTGAGCAAAAACCAAATTTGCTTTTGTCCAATACATTGGTGCTTATTATTTTTGCGCACTAATTTTTGGGGGAGATGGTATTTAAGCCACCCTTGAGTATGTCCTAAAACCTCGACATCATCTGGTGCTAGTCCAATTTCTTCCTTAAGTTCTCTAAACATTGCTTCAAGCGGTGTTTCATTCTCGTCAATCCCACCTTGTGGGAACTGCCAAGAATCTAAATGCCCGATGCGATGTCCCCAAAAAAGTTTTTTTTGTTCATTGCACAAAATGATGCCGACATTAGCGCGAAAGCCATTTTCGTCGATCATTTTAAAATCCAAGTTACTTATTAAATTAACCTGCATTGTTTCATAAGCGCCAATTTATATCAAACTAAATTGCACAGGTTCGCACTGGTTCTTGGTCGATTTAGATTTAAAATTAAAAAAGCCTAGATCGTTGTGATCTAGGCTTATATTTGGAGCGGGAAACGAGACTCGAACTCGCGACCCCGACCTTGGCAAGGTCGTGCTCTACCAACTGAGCTATTCCCGCATAAACTGGAGGCTGGAACCAGATTCGAACTGGTGTACATGGCTTTGCAGGCCACTGCATATCCTCTTTGCTATCCAGCCTTAAATGTATTACTGCTAGTATCTGGAGCGGGAAACGAGACTCGAACTCGCGACCCCGACCTTGGCAAGGTCGTGCTCTACCAACTGAGCTATTCCCGCTTTAAGAGATGCGCATTATAGAGAATTTAAGCATTCTGTCAATATTATTCATCTAAAAAACCTTAAAATGCTTAATATTTTTACAATCTATGTGTCTAGCTGCTATATTTAATGTTTTTTTTAAGAGTTTATAAAAATGAACTTGCTTGATATGCTAAATTATTTTAGGATAAAATCTTGGAATGATAACTTAAATCAAATAAAATTAGAAAGGTCATAATTATGAAAAAAAACATGCTAATCGCCGCAATCTTAGCGACTATGCTCAATAATGTAAGTGCACAAACAATCCTTAAAATAGGCGTTGAAGGAGCTTATCCTCCTTTTAGTTATATTTCAGCTCAAGGTAAAGTTGAAGGGTTTGAGCCTGAATTAGCCCTTTTATTTTGTGAAAAGATGCAAGTTACTTGCGAGCTCGTCCAAACTGATTTTGATGCGCTTATTCCTTCTCTAAACTCTAAAAAAATTGACGTGGTCATAGCGTCGATGTCTGTTACCGATGAGCGCAAAAAAGCAATTGATTTTTCTGATAAATATTATAATTCACCTGCTAAATTTGTGCATCTTAATAGCATGCCTATGGTAATTATTGATAAGAATGATGTTAAGGGTAAGGCCATTGGCGTTCAAAGTGGCACAATTCATGAGACTTTTGCCCAAGATAATTATGCAGCTATTGCCGATGTAAAATCCTATCGTTCTTTAGATGAAGCGATGAGTGACTTAAGCTCAGGACGAATCCAGCTAGTCTTTGCAGACTCTGTAGCGCTAGATGATGGTTACATGAAGAAAGATCCAGCACTTGCCTTTATAGGGCCTGATTTTGTTGATCCTAAATGGTTTGGCGCAGGAATTGGGGCAGGCGTGCGCAAGGGTGATAAAATTGTTGATGCACTTAATGCAGCAATTAAAGCCTCGCGGAGTGATGGCTCGTATCAAAATATTGCTAAAAAATATTTTGAATTTGATGTTTTTGGTGATAAATAAACAAGCACAATCAAAAAGAACAATCAAAAAGACCTTAGTCGTATATTTTCTTGTTAAGAGAATACGGCTAAGGCTTCTGTAGGGCACATCTATTAATTGCTTTTAATAATATCGCAAGCCTTGAAAAATCTAATTTATAGAAGTCCCCTGTAATTACTTTTTTATCCGCAATAATAAATATTATAGACCTTTTTCAACTTGACCAAAGTCTAATTCAACTGGAGTTGAGCGCCCAAAAATAACAACGGCGACTCTTAAACGTCCTTTTTCAGGCATTATCTCTTCAACATGTCCATTAAAGTCTTTAAATGGACCGTCAGTAACACGAATTTGCTCGCCTATTTCATAAAGAACTTTTAGGCGCGGACCTTCTTCTGCAACTTCTACTCTTTTAAGAATAAGCTCAGCTTCTTTATCTGAAATAGGTCTAGGCTTATCACTTGTGCCGCCAATAAATCCAATAACACGCGGAGTATTTTTAACAAGATGCCAAGCAGCTTCATCCATTTCCATCTGAACTAGGACATAACCTGGGAAAAATTTGCGCTCACTTTTGCGCTTTTTGCCATCTTTGACTTCAATAATCTCTTCGGTTGGCACTAAAATCTCGCCAAACATCTCCTCAAGTCCAACTCGGGTGATATGATCTTTTAAAGAGCGCATAACCTGACCTTCATAGCCTGAATAAGCTTGAATAACATACCAGCGCATATAATCTACCTCAAGCTAATAAATAATTGAAGAAGATAGCGCAAAATACCATCCGCTGCCATCAGAAAAACAATTGCAATGGCAATAACTATCATAACCATAATTGTCATTTGTTTTGTCTCTGAAATAGTTGGCCAAACAACACGCCTGAGTTCTATTTTTGCCTCTTTAAAAAAGACTACAAATTGCCTGCCATAGGCTGAGGCAAATACTAAGAAAATCCCCAAGCCTATCAGAGCAATTAATACCGCTAAGCGAATAATAAAATCAATTGTTGACCAGTTAAATGCAACTATACCCATTATTAAGGTTACAACAGAGGCATATAACTTTAATTTGTCTGTAGTAGATTTATGAAATGACTTACTTTCAACCACACTCATTATGTATTCCTATCTTATAAAATCAAATATATTAAACGGCTATTATAGAACTTTTATAGAACTTTACACAGATATTTAGTAAAAAAAAATGCAGCTAATCGTAGCTGCATTTTATCTGCCATATTATGGCAGGCTAGGAGGGAATCGAACCCCCAACCTACGGTTTTGGAGACCGTCGCTCTGCCAATTGAGCTACTAGCCTAGAAACTTAAAATTATTGCTAAGCAAAGATTTTAGCAACAACACCTGCGCCAACAGTACGTCCACCTTCGCGAATTGCGAAACGTAAACCTTCACTCATTGCGATAGGGTTGATTAACTCAATCACCATCTTAACATTATCGCCTGGCATTACCATTTCTACGCCTTCAGGTAATTCGCACGCACCAGTTACATCCGTAGTACGGAAGTAAAACTGAGGACGATATCCCTTGAAAAATGGAGTATGGCGACCGCCTTCATCCTTACCTAAAACATAAATTTCTGCTTCAAACTTGGTATGAGGCTTAACTGAACCTGGTTTTGCTAGTACTTGACCACGTTGGACATCATCACGCTTCGTACCACGTAATAAAACACCAACATTATCGCCAGCTTGACCTTGGTCTAATAATTTACGGAACATTTCAACGCCAGTACAAATTGATTTAACTGTGTCGACAATCCCAACAATTTCAATCTCTTCACCAACTTTAACAATACCTGACTCAATCCGTCCTGTTACAACAGTACCGCGACCTGAGATTGAAAATACATCTTCAATAGGAAGTAAAAATGCTTTGTCGATTTCACGGACAGGATCAGGAATAAACGTATCTAACGCTGCAACTAATTTGATGATTGAAGGAACGCCGATTTCAGAGGTATCGCCTTCAAGTGCTTTAAGAGCTGAACCTACAATAATAGGAGTATCATCACCTGGGAAATCATATGAATTTAAAAGATCACGAACTTCCATTTCAACGAGTTCGATTAATTCATCATCATCAACCATATCAGCTTTGTTTAGATAAACAAGGATATAAGGAACGCCTACTTGACGAGATAATAAGATGTGTTCACGTGTTTGTGGCATAGGGCCGTCAGCTGCTGAACATACTAAAATAGCTCCGTCCATTTGTGCCGCACCTGTAATCATGTTTTTAACATAATCGGCATGTCCTGGGCAATCAACGTGTGCATAATGCCTAACTGCTGATTCATATTCAACATGTGATGTTGAGATAGTTATCCCACGAGCTCTTTCTTCTGGTGCTTTATCAATTTGATCATAAGCACGAACTTCACC
>BHEQ01000165.1 GCA_003864535.1 Gammaproteobacteria bacterium | reverse complement strand
CATTCTCATCTAATAAATCTATAAAATCAATCACATCACGCAAGCCTAAATTAAGCCCTTGCCCGGCAATAGGGTGCAATGCATGAGCGCTATTTCCAATTAAAATAATATTATTTTTAACGATATATTTTGGGATTATTAAAGTAAGTGACCATATCTGCTGCGTTCCAATTACTTCTAAATTACCCAAGCGCTCATCAAAACGCGCTAAGATTGCCGTGGTAAAATCAGCACTTGAGGCATTTTCCCAGAATTTTTGTTGATCGCGCTTAACCGTTAAAATTACTGCCATTTTGTGAGTATCTATCGGTAATAATGCTAAAGGTCCATGCTTACTAAACCGCTCATACGCTATATTCTCATGCGGATGCTCGCACTTTATAATATTGATTACCGCAACTTGATCATAATCATTTTGAATAAAAGGGATTCCAATTTGCTGGCGAATACTCGAAAAAGCACCCTCTGCGGCAATTAAATACGAACTTGTTAAAGAGCTTGCATTATTGAGCTCGATAAGATGTTTAGATTGATTATTATTATGATCATTATTATTATTATTTTCATTACAACCATTATCACAAGTAGATGATATTGATCTTATTTTTATATTATTTATAAAAGTTAAATTATTATGCTGGGTTAAATCATGATTGAGCTTATCTTTATTTTTAAGCACAAGAATGTTGTTAAGTGCATCAATCAAAGCTTGCATGACCGCAGCGTAAGAGATCACAACGCCTAATTGATCTGCCTTATAATCATGCCCAAATAGATTGATAGACGCGTGTGTATCTTGCTCTGAAACATTCACAGTGCTGATATTAGTTGCAAATGGGAGCATTTTATCCCAAATGCCTAAGCTTTTATAAAAGCGAATACTCCTATCTGAAAGCGCGAGCATGCGTTGATCTGAGTCTACATCAAACACCGCTTCTAGAGTTGCATTTTGGTCTAAAACACAAACTGAGAATGAAGTATGCGTAAGTGCTAAAGCAAGGCTTAAGCCTACTGGACCTGCGCCACTAATTATAAAATCATAATGTGAGTTCATTTTTCGCGCTCTTTTTATTAGTTTTCTTAAGGGTGTTTTTATGGCTTAAATAAGTTGGGATAATTTGCTCATTATCGAGTTTAAAAATAACCTTACCACCATGTGCTAATTCACCAAATAATAGAGCTTCTGCTAAAGGTTTTTTTAAATGCAAAGCAATAGTCCGCGCCATTGCTCTTGCGCCCATTTTGGCATCAAAGCCTAAACTTGCTAAACGTAGTTTTACTTCATTACTAATGCTAAGTTCTACATTTTTTAGCTGGAGCTGAGCGTTTAAGTTTGCAATAAATTTATCCACAATATTTAGGATATGCTCGGAAGTTAATGCTTTAAATTGGATTATTGCATCTAAACGATTCCTAAATTCTGGACTAAAATCACGCTGAATACTCTCTAAATTATTATTTGATTATTATATAGACTCTCAGGATTATTTTTATCTGAAAAACCAATCTTATTTTTCTGAAAACTTTGCGCACCGCTATTTGTGGTCATGATTAAAATTATATTTCTAAAATCAACATTACGCCCATTCGCATCGGTAAGGCTTGCATTATCCATCACTTGCAATAAAATATTTAAGATATCTGGGTGCGCTTTTTCAATCTCATCTAATAAAATAAGTGCATATGGCGTTTTTAAAACAGCGCCTGATAATAAGCCGGCTTGATCAAAACCAACATAACCTGGCGGTGCGCCAATTAAACGCGCAACACTATGTTTTTCCATATATTCAGACATATCAAAGCGAATAAAAGGTATTTTTAAAGTCTGCGCAAGTTGGACGCTTAGCTCAGTTTTACCAACTCCCGTCGCCCCTGAAAATAAAAAAGCGGCAATAGTTTTATGCGGCTCACGTAAACCTGCTTTAGACATTTTAATCGTATCTACGACCATATCAATCGCCTGATTTTGCCCAAAAATTTGTGTTTTAAGCTGATGATCAAGCGCACTTAAGCTCTCTATATCCGACTCAGAGAGACTGGCAAGTGGGATTTTTGCCATTTGTGCCACAATTATTTCAATATCTTGTTTAGTTATTTGTTTTTTGCGCTTAGATTTGAGTTGTATTTTTTGATATGCGCCAGCCTCATCAATTACATCAAAGGCTTTATCAGGTAAATAACGATCATTAATAAATTTAGCAGAAAGCTGCACTGCGCTCACCAAAGCATCATCAGTATATTTAAGCTTATGATACTCTTCAAACTGTGCTTTAAGACCCTTGAGGATTAAAATAGTCTCAGCAATAGAAGGCTCCTTAATATCAATAGTTTGAAAGCGTCTTGAAAGCGCCGCGTCTTTTTCAAAAATAGTCCGATATTCTTTATAGGTTGTAGCGCCTATCATTCTTACCGCGCCTTGAGTTAACAGGGGTTTAATTAAATTTGAGGCATCTAAAGTGCCACCAGAGCTTGAACCTGCTCCTATAATTGTATGAATCTCATCGACAAATAAAATAATATGCGGCTGCATAATAAGCTCATCAGAAAGCATTTTTATACGCTTTTCAAAATCGCCACGATATTTAGTTCCTGCAATTAATGCGCCTAAATCAAGTTGATGCACGACGCAATTGGCAAGCTCATCTGTAATCTGTTTAGAAACTATTTTACCGGCAAGAGCGTGAGCAATAGCTGTTTTACCAACGCCTGCCTCCCCAATTAAGAGCGGATTATTTTTATTGCGTCTGCATAAAACCTGAATGAGGCGATTAAGCTCAGCTTCCCGCCCAATTAGAGGATCAAAATTACCATCTAAAGCACGCACATTTAGATTTGAGGTAAATAACGCTAATGCTGATGGCGTATGTTCTAAATCCTCATCATCTTCATCATTAAAATCATCAGTAAACTCATTATTTAAGGATGGTTTAGTTATTTTATGCGCAATATAATTGAGAATATCAAGTTTTAAAATATTTTGGCGTGTTAAAAAATAATGCGCAAATGACTCACTCTCATCAAAAATAGCAACTAATAAATGCGTTCCATCAATTTCTTGCTTGCCTGATGCTTGACCTTGAAAAAGAGCACGCTGAATAACTCTTTGAAAAGCTAAAGATGTTTGCACGCTTTGATCTTTACCTTGGGGTATCTTTGGTACTTCACGCTGCATAATTTTAATTAAATCATCACGTAAGGTATTAATATCCGCTCCACAGGCTAATAAAACTTTCTGCGCCGCCATATTATCTAATAATGCCAATAATAAATGCTCTGTCGTCATGTATTGATGCTGATTTTCCTCAGCATGTTGATGGGCTAAAGCGATTGTTTGCTCAAGATCTTTACTTAACATTTTAATACCTTTGATCTACTTAATTATTCCACGCTAAAAATATCAACTACTTAAAATACCAGCATTTTCTAAAGCTAAGCGCACTTGCGCATGATACGAATCTGATAAAGGTACGAGCGGCAAGCGAATTCCCAATTGAGCCATTTGCATTTGCGCGAGTGCCCATTTTACTGGAATAGGATTTGCTTCTAGAAATAAGGCCTTATGCAAACTTGCAATGCTCTCATTGATCGCCATTGCCGTGGTGCGATCTCCTTTTAGTGCCGCGTGAATCATAGTGTGCATTTGTTTTGGAGCGACATTTGCGGTGACGGAAATAACTCCACGCGCTCCTTGCAAAACACATTCTGCCGCAATTGCATCCTCACCAGTTAGGACGCTAATTTTTGTGCCGACACGCGCAACTAGATCTTGAACACGCTCTAAAGTTGAGGCTTCTTTAATCGCGACAATATTATCAAACTCACACAGCCTCTCGACCGTTTCAGGTAATAGATCACAAGCGCAGCGGCTCGGGACATTGTATAATATTTGAGGTAAATCAACAGATTCTGCAATCAACTTATAATGTTGATATAAACCTTCTTGCGGCGGCTTATTATAATAAGGCACCACAATTAAAGCTCCTTGAGCGCCATCTTCTGCCGCCCAATTGGTAAGCTTGATCGCCTCTAAAGTTGAGTTGCTTCCAGTTCCTGCAATCACAGGTAGACGCCCTTTAGCAAAGGCTATCGTTTGGCGGACAACCTCGCGGTGCTCTTTAAAGTCTAAAGTTGAAGATTCACCCGTGGTGCCAACAGCTACGATAGCATCTGTTTTATTAACAACATGAAATTCAACAAGTTTTTCTAAAGCCTGATAGTCAACGCCGCCGTCTGCGCTCATAGGAGTGATAATTGCGACAATACTTCCACTAAACATAATAAGATCCTCTTTGATTGGATTAATTTAATTAGTTTATTGTAACGACTCAGCAGCATTATTAGCATATTTATTTTTATAGATCACATCTTGAATATTAAATAATGATGATATTAAATCGTCTCGTTAAGGAAGACTTACCTTCAGCCCTCACTTTCACAAGGGGATCTTAGT
>BHEQ01000164.1 GCA_003864535.1 Gammaproteobacteria bacterium | reverse complement strand
GAATATAACTCTTTCAATAAACCAAGAACCTCAGAAAATTTGGAATCATCACGATTTACATACAAATACCTATCGAAATGTTTAATAATTTCATTAATATCATCAATTAGTTGTGTTGATTTTTTAGTCATTTTATATCTTACTCTACAGGCTCATATGCAAGAGCTGGGGCGAGCCATTTTTCGGCGGTTTGTAAATCCCAGTCTTTGCGTTTGGCATAATCTTGGACTTGATCTTTATTGATCTTACCTAATCCAAAATATGCTGCTTGGGGATGGGCGATATACCAGCCTGAAACAGATGATTGTGGCATCATCGCAAAATGGCTTGTGATTTCCATACCTATTTGATTGGGATTGAGTAATGCCCACAAAGTTGCTTTTTCAGTGTGTTCAGGACAGGCTGGGTAGCCTGGGGCTGGGCGAATGCCTTGATAGGCTTCTTGAATCAGCTCATCATTGCTTAAATTTTCCGCATTTGCATATCCCCAAATTTGAGTGCGCACAAGTTTATGCACATATTCAGCGCAACTTTCAGCCAAACGATCCGCGAGTGCTTTGAGTAAAATTGCGTTGTAATCATCATGATCTGCCTCAAACCGTGCGATGTGAGGCTCAATCCCAATCCCTGCCGTGCACGCAAATGCACCAATAAAGTCATCTTCACCAATAAAATCAGCTAAAGAGCGATTCGGCTTGCCACTTGGTTTAATCGCTTGTTGGCGTAGATGATGCAAGTGCGCAAGCGGTGTTTGCTCATGCTTAAGATCATCAGGATTAAATAAAATTGTACTCTCACCTGCATTGGATGCTGGGAATATACCAATCACCGCTTTTGCCATTAACCATTTTTCATTAATAATGTTATCTAACATGATCTTAGCATCTTCAAATAATTTGCGCGCATGCTCGCCGACTACTTTATCATCCAGAATTTTCGGATATTTGCCGTGTAATTCCCACGATGAGAAAAATGGAGTCCAATCAATCGTCCCCTTCAGAATATCCAGAGGAATATCCAATGTTTGTACGCCTAATTGATTCGGTTTTTTAATATGATCAAAATTAAGTAGCTGCCGATTAGCACAGGCATCTATAAATTTCAAAGAAGGTGCTGTATTTTGGCGAGATAAATACATCTCACGCCGTTTCGCATATTCTTGTTTGATTGTCGCGGCGTAATTATCTCGCAACTCAGGGCTGATTAATGATTGCGCCACGCCAACAGCGCGTGAGGCATCTTTTACATAAACGACAGTATGATCATATTGTGGATCAATTTTAACCGCGGTATGCGATAAAGAGGTTGTCGCTCCGCCTATCATGAGCGGGAGCTTTAAGTTTAGCCGCTTCATTTCTTTGGCAACTCCAACCATCTCTTCTAAAGATGGCGTGATTAAGCCTGATAAACCAATGATATCAACTTTCTCTTCAAGGGCTTTATTAATAATATCTTGAGTTGGAACCATAACGCCCATATCAACAACTTCAAAATTATTACACTGCAATACAACCGCAACGATATTCTTGCCAATATCATGCACATCCCCTTTTACCGTTGCCATTAATATCTTACCGTTTGATTTATGTACTTGTCCGCTTTTAAGTTTTTCCTCTTCAATATATGGGATTAAATAAGCGACAGCTTTTTTCATAACTCGGGCTGATTTTACTACTTGGGGTAAAAACATTTTGCCATCGCCAAACAGATCACCAACAGTATTCATCCCTGTCATTAATGGACCTTCAATAACCTCAATTGGGCGCGCGAAAGTTAAACGGGCATTTTCTGTATCTTCAAGAATATACGCATCAATCCCCTTAACTAAAGCATAACTTAAACGCTCGGTTACGGGCAATTCACGCCAGCTTAAATCTTCTGTTTTTGCAATAGCATTGCCTTGCCCATAATATTTTTGCGCCAAGCCTAAAAGTTGCTCAGTTGCATTTTCAAATGGGGCGTCGCTGATTAACTCTCTGTTTAAAACAACATCTTCAACCGCATCACGTAATTCTTTGGGAATATCTTCATATAACGCTAATTGCCCAGCATTAACAATCCCCATGCTCAGCCCAGCTTTAATCGCATGATATAAAAAAACAGCGTGAATTGCCTCGCGGACTAAATTATTACCGCGAAAAGAGAAGGAAACATTAGAAACCCCACCAGAGATTTGCGCATGAGGTAGATTCTTGCGGATCCAAACCGCGGCATTGATAAAATCAACCGCATAATTTGCATGTTCATCTATTCCTGTGGCGATTGCGAAAATATTAGGATCAAAAATAATATCTTCAGGAGGGAAATCAACAAGTTCTGTTAGGACTTTATACGCACGGGCACAAATATCTGTTTTACGCGCAAAAGTATCCGCTTGACCTGCCTCATCAAATGCCATAACCACTGCAGCTGCGCCGTAACGTTTTAATAATTTGGCTTGAGCAATAAAATTAGCCTCTCCTTCTTTTAAAGAAATAGAGTTAACGATAGGCTTGCCTTGCACGCACTTAAGCCCTGCTTCTAAAATATCCCATTTAGAGGAGTCGAGCATGATTGGAACACGCGCAATATCAGGCTCGGCTGCGATTAAATTTAAGAATTTAACCATAGCAGCCTTAGAATCAAGCATGCCTTCATCCATATTTATATCAATTATTTGGGCACCATTGTCAACTTGTTCACGCGCGACGGCAATTGCATCATTAAAATTACCCTCTTTAATCAGGCGTTTAAATTTTGCAGAACCTGTTACATTCGTGCGCTCGCCCACATTTACAAAAAGAGCCTCGCCTAATTTTAAATTACACGCCTCAAGTCCTGATAAGCGCATAAAAGTATCTAAAACAGGAGCTTGGCGCGGTTGTATTTTAGCAACAGCATCTACAATGGCGCGAATATGTTCAGGAGTTGTGCCACAGCAGCCGCCGACAATATTTAAAAAGCCTGCTTGCGCCCATTCAGCCATTTGCTCTGCCATATCTTCCGCACCTAAATCATATTCACCAAAAGCATTAGGCAAACCTGCATTGGCATGAACAGATATCGGGAAGCTTGCAATTCTTGATATTTCTTGAAGATATGGGCGGAGCATATCAGGCCCCAAGGCGCAATTTAAACCAATCGCAAGCGGTTTGGCATGCCGCAGTGCATTGTAAAAAGCTTCGGTAGTTTGCCCTGATAAAGTACGTCCTGAGGCATCGGTAATCGTACCTGAGATTATAATCGGTAAGCGCATATTACGCGTATCAAACACTTGATCTATCGCAAATAAAGCCGCTTTCGCATTTAGCGTGTCAAAAATAGTTTCAACCATTAAAATATCTGAACCGCCATCAATCAAGCCATTAATCGCCGCGGTGTAGCCGATTACTAAAAGATCAAAACTGGTATTTCTAAAGCCTGGATCATTAACATCTGGGGATAATGATGCTGTTTTAGAAGTAGGACCTAAAGTGCCTGCGACAAAACGTGGCTTTTCACTGGAGCTAAACTCATCACAAACAGCTTTAGCAAGCTTTGCACCCTCAAAATTTAGCTCATAAGCTAAATCGTCCATTTTATAATCACTTAAGGACATGGAGGTTGAATTAAAAGTATTAGTTTCAATGATATCCGCCCCAGCATGTAAATATTGGCGGTGAATATCGGCAATAATAGCTGGCTGCGTTAAAGTTAATAAATCATTATTACCTTTTAGGTCGGATGCCCAATCTTTAAAGCGTTCTCCTCTAAACTCAGCCTCAGTAAGCTTATGCCGCTGAATCATCGTTCCCATCGCCCCATCTAAAATTAAAATGCGCTCTTTGATTATATTTTCAAGAATTGTTTGAGTACAAGGGCGGTGATGATTTGTTTTAACTGACATTATGAGAGATCCAGTGATGATTAAATTAAGCATAAAATTAAAAGTGCAGATTATAGCAAGTTATTGTATTTTGATTAGATGATTTATACATAAAAAAATCCCTTGGGGTTGCCAAAGGATAGTATAAATTGCCATTTCAGAGATTTTGTATGCTTGGAATTTAATCACTTGCAAGTTGGCAATTACTCCAATTTTTTTAAAGGAATAAAGATAATCCCTCCCGTGACGGTGGGAATGCTAAAAGACCATACTAAAAAATAGCGAAAGCCATTGAATTCTTTGATGGTCCATCTTTTTGGCGGTTTTGAGCCACTCCACTCTATGCCAGCAGGAAACATGCGACCAAATGTTTCGAGTTCTTTTTTATAGGTATTGCTGTTAACTTTGCTCATATCGAGTGACACAATCATAAAATTGTTATCTTTACTTGCTGTGTCAGAAATCAGATCAACGGCACAAATTTGTTTAAGCCCTTCTGTAACCTGCGCTTGAGTCTCATCCTCGCCCAGATTATCAATAGACTTAACTAACTTTAACTCCATTTTGACGTACAACGCAATTTCTTTATTTTCGTCATCAGCAAGCTTTAAC
>BHEQ01000163.1 GCA_003864535.1 Gammaproteobacteria bacterium | reverse complement strand
ATATGCTTGACCTAAGCCTGTATTACCGCCTGTAATAATTGCAGTTTTGCCTTTTAATGAGAAAAAATCCATTGAGAAATCATCTATTTTCATAGTATTACACCTTTATCATAGTTAGATTAAAAACAAGTAAATATAAAAAGTATCAATCGCAAGTATTAGTAGAGACGAAAAAAAAGCAACTTTCATAGGGCTTAAAAGTCCTACGAAAGTTACTTTTCTCTTGATCTCTACCAGTAACGTGGATGCAATACTACTCTCATGCTACAAATTATGTCAAGTATTTTACAATTAGTATAAATAGCTGTTCTATTTTTATTTAGATGCAACTGCGGATCTAAATAAACGCTTTGATTTTGGTAAAAACAAAATTTTAAACATAGTTATCACCACGAGTATAATTAGGACTAATGCTGGAAATCCTCCTAAATACGATAGTGTTTTCACACCCTCTATCCCAGAGCCACCAACCATAATCCATGTAATTAGACCAATAATTGATCCCCATAATATCTTCATAAGTATCGTTGATTTATCTAAATCACCTTTATCTGTAAAACGATCTTGTTCATCAGCGCTGCATATTCTAGACATTGCATCGGTGTTTGAGTCAGCGGCGGTAACAAATGAGATAAATGTTGCAAATATAAATAACACGGAGACTAAAATACTCCAAGGTAATCTTGCAAATATAGCGTAAATAACAGCTTGATAGCCATCTTTGATGAGAATAGCATGCATTTCTCCTTGAGATAAGATATCAAAATACAAGCTTGAGCTCCCAAATAAACCGACCCACATAATAGAGAATATTGATGGCGCAACTAAACTTACCATAATGAATTCTCTTACCGTATATCCTCTTGATATTTTAGCTAAAAACATGGCGGTAATTGGCGCCCAAGTCATCCAATTAGCAAAGAAAAATACAGACCAATCTCGTGACCATGTATCATTAGAAACTGTGCCTATTCTTAATGATTTCTCAATAAAATTATTCAGATAATTACCAAATCCTTCTATGGTTGCATCCAATATGTATAATGTCGGACCACAAATAAAGACAAATAAACAAATAAATCCAAAGATATAAATATTTATTTTAGATAATAAAGCAATACCACGATTAACGCCGCTTGCTGAGGAGATAACAAACGTTATGACTATGCTTAAGGTGATTAATCCAACCAATAATTGACTTATTTTAATATTAAAGAGCATATCCAAGCCGCCAGCAATCGCAAGCACGCCTGTTCCAAGTGATGCTGACATCCCCGCAACTAAAGAAAAAAGAACTAATCCATCTACCCATTGTGAGGTTTTACCAAATACGCGCTCCCCAAAAAGAGGATAAAGCATTGAACTAATCGAAAATGGCTTATTTAAATTGTAATAACTTAACGCAAATAAAATAGCGCATACCGTATAGATCGCATAGGGGGTAAATGACCAATGCAAGAACATGCTTGATAATGAGAAAATAATCGCTTGCGGTGATTTAGCGGCAATATTAGCTGAAATTGCAGGATTGTAATAATGATATAAAGATTCTGCTGCTGCCCAAAATAAAATACCAGCTGCAACAGTTGTGCATAAGGTAATTGAGAACCAGCGTCCTTTAGATACCATTGGAATGGCATTTTCTCCACCTATTTTCACTTTACCAATAGGGGATACAAATAAAGCAACCGAAATGACAACCAATAAAAAAGAGGATAAATTAAAAGCCCATGAAAAGTGAATCAGCATCCATTGCACGATTGATTTTAAGGCGACATCAAAGCTATAAGTGTCTTTGGGTAAATTAGTTAAATCAGGGCTGTAAAACTTTAACAATATAATTGCCGGGATTAATAGAGCAAGTGGAAAAAAGAACGCTATTTTTCGTATTTTCGTATTAAAAAGTCCTGTAAACATGTGTAACCTCCATGTTAATCATAGTTAGATTAGGGCGCATCTATTAGTTGCTTTTTCTGCATTACGCAATTTTATTTAGTGCTCATTTACCGATGTAAACTGCGCTTTTAATAAAATAGCAAGCCTTGAAAAATCTAATTAATAGAAGTCCACATTAAAAACAAATAAATATAAAAATTATAAATCACAGATATTAATAAAGACGAAAAAAAAGCAACTTCCCTAGGACTTAAATTCCTACGGAAGCTACTTTTCTCTTGATCTCTATCAGTAACGTGGATGTAATACTACTCTTATACTACAAGATATGTTAAGTATTTTACAATTATCATGAGGGCACATCTATTAATTGCTTTTTCTGCGTTACGCAATTTTATTAAAATGCTAATTTACCTATGTAAACTGCGCTTTTAATGAAATTGCAAGCCTTGAAAAATCTAATTAATAGAAGTCCCCATTAGAAAATCTTCTATTTATATTTTTTCTGCGCTTGAAAAAGCACAAATAGATATGTCCAAATCTTTAAAATCTACCAAACATCATCACCTAATTTGGCACGTAAATCAGGGTGATTTTTTATGTCAAATTTAGGTTCTTTACCCGCGCGGCGCTGCTTTTGATAATCAGCTAATAAACGCCAGACTAAAGGGGCAAGAAGCGCAATCGCGATAAGATTAATCGTAGCCATAATTCCCATAGATAAGTCCGCCATATTCCAAACTAAATCTATTTTTTGGACTGCCCCAAAATAAACCATGCCTAAAACCATACAACGAAATATAGTTAAGATAGTGGCATCATTTTTAATAAACTGAACATTACTCTCAGCGTAAGCATAATTACCAATAATAGAGCTAAATGCGAACATAAATAAAACCACCGCTAAAAAGTGACTGCCCCATATTCCAACTTCAGATTTTAAAGCAGCTTGAGTAAGCTCAACTCCTTCTACTCCAACTGTAGATAAATGAACCTCGGAGAGTAAAATAATTACAGCTGTAGCACTACAAACTATAAGAGTATCAACCAGTACTCCAAGCATTTGGATTAAACCTTGACTAACAGGATGAGCAACTTCAGCAGCAGCTGCTGCATTTGGTGCTGATCCCATACCTGCTTCATTGGAAAATAGACCACGCTTGATCCCCAATAGCATTGCTTGTGAAAATAAGCCGCCAAATATTCCACCCGCAGCTTGTTTTGCCCCAAATGCATTATCAAAAATAAGCCCAAATACATGTGGCATTTTGCCAAGATTTATCATAATAATATAAACGGTTAAGCCTAAATAAAGGAATGCCATAATCGGTACTATTTTTTCAGCGGTGCGGGCGACACGTTTGATCCCACCAAAAATAATTGGGGCACTTAATAAGACTAAACCTAAGCCTACATAATGTGAATTCCAATTCCAGATGCGCGTTGCCGCTACTATGGAGTTAGATTGAACCGCATTAAAGACAAAGCCAAACGCTAAAATTAAGGAGAGCGCAAATAAAATCCCAAGCCAACGCTGATTTAAACCACGTTGGATGTAGTAAGCAGGCCCACCACGGTATTGCCCATTATTATCTTTAATTTTAAAAAGTTGGGCAAGACTTGATTCAGCAAAGGCACTACTCATTCCTAAAAGCGCGGTCACCCACATCCAAAAAATAGCTCCAGGTCCACCAATTGAAATCGCAATCGCAACTCCACCGATATTACCCACCCCAACACGGCTCGCTAAGCCTGTAGCAAAGGCTTGAAAGGGCGTGATTGCATTACTATTTGTTTTAGATGATCCTTTGAATATTTCCTTAACACTTTGCGGTAATAATCTTAATTGAACAAATCCCGTAGTTAAGGTAAATAAAATTCCCACACCTAAGAGTAAAATAATTAAGATATCCCAGAGGTAGTAGTTTGCAAAATCAACTCCAGCGGATAAGTAATTTGTTATGTATTCCACAATATAAGCCTCCAATATTTTATTTAAGATAATCGTTTGATTATCTTGGTTTTAAGATAACCGATTGATTATCTAGAGATTACAAGAGGTTTTAATTTTTGCAATTACAAGGATATATTTTACACATAGATAATATTTCCCACAAATTTTTATTTAAACCAGCCAAATATTTTTTTTACAGCACGGCGGTTTGGAGGAAAAGCTTCCTTTTTTTTCTTAACTATAGTTTTTTTCTCTAAGTGTATTGGATAATCATTGAGAGTTCGTGTATCTATCTCTATACGCAATAAAAATCCAATTGATGCCATCATTACAATTAAGCTTGAACCGCCATAGCTTATCAACGGTAAGGTTATCCCTTTAGTTGGCAATGCTCCCATAACCACACCTATATTTACAAATGCTTGAAAAATAAACCATAAACCAATTCCATAAGCGCAAAATGCTGGAAAAACATGCAAGTTTTTATGGGCTCTATATCCAATATATAAACAGCGCCAGAATAAAATAAGAAATAGTGAAATTAAAAAGATAACTCCAATAATTCCAGTCTCTTCGGCATAGACTGCAAAAATAAAGTCAGTATGAGCCTCAGGCAGGTA